>JAJJPM010000199.1:0-8017 GCA_032907525.1 Gammaproteobacteria bacterium | reverse complement strand
GTATCGAGGTCGGCAACACCCAGGCCGTGCTCGACGGCGACCTGGACGATTTCATCGAGGCCAGCCTGAAGAGCGGGCTGTGAGGGAAGGATTTTGATGGCCACGAAATCCACGAAACCCACGAAACGTTAGATCTAAAAACCCCAGGTAGTGAGAGCCAGGCATGGCCTCTGGGTTTTTACGATGAATTCCTTTTCGTGGGTTTCGTGGATTTCGTGGCTAAGACCGGATTTAAGCATGACTGACAACGACAAAGATCTGCAGGACGAACATCGGCTCATCGCAGAGCGCCGCGAGAAGCTCAGGCTGCTGCGCGCGGCCGGGATCGCCTTTCCGAACGACTTCCGCCGCGACGTGATGGCCGGTGAACTGCACGCCGAGTATGGCGACAAGCCGGCCGAGTTCTTCGACGGCGAGACGCGTCGCGTGCGCGTGGCCGGGCGCATGATGGCCAAGCGCGTCATGGGCAAGGCCAGCTTCACGCACATCCAGGACATGTCCGGGCGCATCCAGCTGTTCCTGGAGCGCGACAGCCTGCCGGAGGGCGTCTATCAGCAGTTCAGGAACTGGGATGTCGGCGACATCGTCGGCGCCGAGGGCGTGTTGTTCAAGACCCGGACCGGCGAGTTGAGCGTCAAGGTCGACCAGATCCGCCTGTTGACCAAGTCGCTGCGGCCGCTGCCGGAGAAGTTCCACGGCCTGTCCGACCAGGAGACGCGCTACCGCCAGCGCTACCTCGATCTCATCATGAGCGAGCCGTCGCGCCAGGTCTTCCGGCTGCGCACGCAGATCATCCAGTACATCCGGAATTTCCTGAACGAGCGCGGCTTCCTGGAGGTCGAGACGCCGATGATGCAGGTGATCCCCGGCGGCGCCACGGCGCGGCCATTCATCACCCATCACAACGCACTGGACATGCAGTTGTTCCTGCGCATCGCGCCGGAGCTGTACCTGAAGCGCCTGGTGGTCGGCGGCTTCGAGAAGGTCTACGAGATCAACCGCAACTTCCGCAACGAGGGGCTGTCGACGCGCCACAATCCCGAATTCACGATGCTGGAGTTCTACCAGGCCTATGCGGACTACCACGACCTGATGGACCTCACCGAGATGCTGCTGCGCAGCATGGCGCAGGCGTTGCTCGGCACGACGACCATCGTCTACCAGGGTGAGGAGTACGATTTCGGCCGCTCGTTCGCGCGCATGACGGTCAAGGAATCCATCCTGCACTACAACCCGGACCTGGCCGCGGCCGATATCGACGACCTGGCGGCGGCCCGGCGTGTCGCCGAGCGACTGGGCATTGCGCTCAAGCCGAGCTACGGCCTGGGCAAGGTGCAGATCGAGATCTTCGAAAAGACGGTCGAGCACCGCCTGAAGCACCCTACCTTCATCACGGCCTATCCGACCGAGGTCTCGCCGCTGGCGCGGCGCAACGACCACGACCCGTTCGTCACCGACCGCTTCGAGTTCTTCGTCGGCGGCCGCGAGATCGCCAATGGCTTCTCCGAGCTGAACGACGCCGAAGACCAGGCCGAGCGCTTCCGCCGTCAGGTCGAGGACAAGGAGGCCGGCGACGAGGAGGCCATGCATTTCGATGCCGATTACATCTGCGCGCTCGAGCACGGCATGCCGCCGACCGCGGGCGAGGGCATCGGTATCGACCGGCTGGTCATGCTGTTCACCGACGCGCCGTCGATCCGCGACGTGCTGCTGTTTCCGCACATGCGGCCGTCGACATAGAGATCAATATAAGTTAGATAGTTACAGATCATATCTATAGTTTTTATCGAGGCGTCGTCGGAAACATGGCGCGGCACCATATGATGCAGATAAAATACATCTAGCTAAAATTCAAGACTTTAACCGCCAATTTCGATATAAACTGCAATACCTTGACATAACTCGAAGCCGCCGCTGCAGGGAACGCGGGCGTTGTTTTCCATCCGTCCAATGGATACATGCCGCCTGTGAACCGCACCAACAACGAGGCCGATGCAGACCCGTACCTTCGGGAACTCGAGCTGGAGCTGAGTCACCGCGAGTACGAGATCGAGCTGCTCAAGGAGACCGCCCAGGCGGTCGGCAGCCAGCTCGACCTCGACCGCGTGCTGCAGCTGGTCGCCGATCGGGCACGTGAACTCATCCAGGCCGAGACGCTGCTCATCCCGGTGCTGGACGACGATGCCCTGAACTACACCTACCGGGCCGGTGCGGGTCGCCACGCGGGTGAGATCGTGGGACAGACCCTGCCGCTGGATTTCGGCGTGTGCGGCTGGGTGTGGCGTCACAATCGGCCCTGGTGGCGCGGCGTGCTGGACGAACTCGACGAGACCGAACGCAACCGCTGGGAACGTGAGGCCGGGACACTGATCCTGGTGCCGCTGAGGGGCAAGGCGCATTTCCTCGGCGGGCTCGCCGGCATCAACAAGGTCGGCGGGGGCGACTTCACGCACCGCGATCTGAATCTTCTGTCGCTGTTCGCTTCGCAGGTCAGCATCGCGGTGGAGAACGCCATCGCGTATGCGGAGCTCGCCAAGGCGAAGGCCGAATCGGAGGCCTATCAGCACGAGCTGAGCCAGTTGAACCGCGAACTCACCAACATCAACTCGGAACTGGAATACCTTGCCCTGCACGATCAGCTGACGGGGCTGCCGAACCGTTCGCTGGTGCAGGACCGCCTGCAGCAGGCGCTGTTCGCGGCCGAGCGCGACCGCCACAGCGTCGCGGTGATGATCGTCGACCTGGACGGCTTCAAGGAAGTCAACGACACCTTGGGCCATGCGGCCGGGGACCAGCTGCTGAAGCAGGTCGCCGCGCGCTTCACCGCGGATCTGCGGCACACGGACACGGTCGGACGCATGGGCGGCGACGAGTTCGCGCTGGTCCTGCCCCACGTCGACGCCGAGAACGCGGTCCAGGTGGCGCGCAGCCTGCTGACCGCCTTGGAGGCCGACTTCGAGATCGAAGGCACGCGGTTCTCGGTCTCCGCCAGCATCGGCATGGCGCTCTTCCCGGAGCACGGACGCGACGCGGCGGCGCTGCTCAAGGGCGCGAACATCGCGATGTACTCGGCGAAACACCTGCATTTCGGCTATGCGCTGTTCGAGGCGACCGCGGCCCTGCCGCCGGCCGGGCGGCTGAGCCTGCCCGGAGATCTGCGCCAGGCCCTCGCCAATCGGGAGTTCGAACTGCACTACCAGCCCAAGGTGGATCTGGACAGCGGGCGGATCTACGGCGTGGAGGCGCTGGCCCGCTGGACGCATCCGCAGCGGGGACCGGTCGCGCCGGAGGAGTTCGTCGGCGTCATGGAGCAGACCGGCCTGATCCGCCCGTTCACGCTCTGGGCCATCGAACACGCCATGCGGCAATGCGTCGCCTGGCAGGCCGAAGGGCTGGATCTGTCGGTGGCCGTGAACCTGTCCATGCAGAGCCTGCTGGACCCGCAGTTTCCCGAACAGCTGCTGGAACGGCTGGGACAGTGCGTACTCCCGCAGCCGCGCCTGGTGCTGGAGATCACCGAGAGCGTGTTCCTGCGCGAGCACGCCAAGGTGCGGCAGGTGCTCACGCTGCTGCGCAGCCACGGCGTGCTGTTCTCCATCGACGATTTCGGCACCGGCCATTCATCGCTCAGCCGGCTGCGCAGGCTCCCGGTCAGCGAGCTGAAGATCGACCGCTCTTTCGTCAAGGACATGAAGAACAACCGCGACGACATGGTGATCGTCAGTTCCACCGTGGATCTGGCGCGGAATCTCGGCCTGGGCGTGATCGCGGAGGGCGTCGAGGACGCGCGGACGCTGGAGCTGCTGCAGTCGATGGGCTGCCGGCACGTGCAGGGACATTACATCAGTCCGCCGCTTCCGGCGGAGGATTTCGCGCGGTTTCTGGCGGGCACCGCATGGATGCCGCGGCGCACCTGATGGCGTAACCGGCGCCGCGTCCGACGCGGGCGCTATTCCACCGGCGGCAGGGGATAGGGCAGCTCGGCGAATTCCAGCTTCGGCCCCTGGGGACCGCCGTAGCGTATGTCGCCCGCCTCGCGGCTGGCGATCTGGATCACCGCCAGCAGCATGAAGCCGCCATCGGGATGCGGCTGTGCATCGACCACCTTGCCCGCGCTCTGCTCCCCGTCTTCCGGACTGTACAACTCGTCGCCCGGCCGCGGCGGTGCCTCGCTCAGTACCCGGGCCAGATACATGCGCCGCTTCAGCGTGCCCAGGTACTGCATCCGCGCGACCACCTCCTGACCGGGGTAGCAGCCCTTCTTGAAGCTGACGCCGCCGAGCAGCTGCAGATTGACCATCTGCGGCACGAAGGCGTCGCTGGTCTCGGGATGGATGGTCGGGATGCCGGCCAGGACGTCCAGCAGGCCCCAGGGCGCCTCGCCCACGGGCGCGCACCGCACGTTGAGCGTGTCCCACAGCCGGCGCATCGCCTCCAGGCCGCCATGAACCTCGAAGCGGGGATGCACGCCCGGGATGCGGATGACGGTATAACCGCCGCCGCGGGCGATGCCGTCGACGGCCTGCGGCAGCGCCGGCACCAGTGCGCCGAGTTCGCGTTCCGCACCCGGCCCCGAGACCCCCAGGTGGATCTGGCATTCGCCGACGTCCTCCAGGGTCACGGCCGCCCGCAGCACGAACATGCGCAGCTTTTTCATCAGCGGCTCCACCATGGCGCGCGGCATGCGCAGCAGGAAACCGTCGTCCTCGGGAATGACGCGGAAGCTGGCGAGCAGGCGGCCCTTGGCGCTGCAGTAGCCGTTCAGCTGGCTGGTGCCGTCGCCGAGATGGCGCAGATCGTTGGTGAACTGCCCCTGCAGGAATTCCAGCGCATCCTTGCCGCGCACCGCCAGCACTCCCTGGTGGGAGAGATCGGCGAAGACGTTGCCGTTGAGCGCGGCGCCGAGCTCGTGCCGCAGGTTGCCGAAGCTCACGACGCGTTCGGTGCCGTCGAACTCCGCGCCGTTGCCTTCCAGGAAGTTCTTCCACTCCGCATTCATGTTTCTCGCACCCCCGTAGCCAAGCCCGGCCATGGTAGTCAATCCGGACGATGGTGTCAGCCGCTATCCGTCCATGGCAGCCTGCCAGCGGCGGCGGGCTGGAATGCCGCGCTCGGCAGTGCTATAAACACGGCGAAACAACCGCAGGCCCGATATGCCTTCTACAGCGTCCCGGCCGAAATTTCTGAACGTCTTCGTCATACGCATGCCTGTCGGCGCCGTGGCCTCGTTCGCGCACCGCGTCGCCGGCGTGCTGCTGTTCCTGTGTCTGCCGCTGGCGGCCTTCCTCCTGGATCTGTCGCTGCAGGGGCCGGACGGCTTCGAACGCGCCGCGCAGCTGCTGCAGACGCCCTGGCTGCGCGCGCTGCAGGCCGCCGTCGCCTGGTCGCTGCTGCACCACTACCTGGCCGGCCTGCGCTTCATGGCCATCGATATCGGCTGGGGCGGCAGCCGTGCGGCGGCGCGCAGCTCGGCGCTGGCCGTCAATCTCGCCGCGCCCGCGCTGACCCTGATACTGCTGTGGAGGCTGTGGTGAGCCGCCAGGCGCATGGACTGCGCGCATGGCTTCTGCAGCGCTTCTCGGCCGTCTACATGGCGCTGTTCCTTCCCTATGTCCTGATCCGTTGGCTGGCCGCGCCCGCGCAGGAATTCGCGGACTGGCAGCGGTGGATCGCCGATCCGCTGGTCAATCTCGCCAGCGGTCTGTTCCTGCTTTCCATCCTCATTCACGCCTGGGTGGGGATACGCGATGTCGTCATGGATTACGTCCGCCATACCGGTCTGCGGGTGATGCTGTTCGCGACGGTGGCGCTGACCCTGGCCGGCTGCGGGCTGTGGATGCTGCGGGTACTGTTCCTGGCACTGAAGTGAAAAACAAGATGCAAGAGACAAGAGACGAGATCCAAATCAAATCTGGTTTCCCGCGTGCATCGGAGCGGAAGGATTTCTGCATCTTGCACCTTGTATCTCGTAACTGCCCCCCGGAGAGGGGCATTCAATGACCCTCCAGAGACGCAAGTTCGACACCCTGATCATCGGCGCCGGCGGCGGCGGTCTGCGCGCGGCGCTGCAGCTGGCGCAGGCCGAGGCGCACGTCGCCGTGGTGTCGAAGGTGTTTCCGACGCGCTCGCACACGGTCGCGGCCCAGGGCGGCGTGACCGCCGCGCTGGGCAACGTGCTGCCCGACAGCTGGCACTGGCATATGTACGACACCGTCAAGGGCAGCGACTGGCTGGGTGACCAGGACGCCATCGAATACATGTGCCGCGCCGCGCCGCGCATCGTCTACGAGCTCGAACACATGGGGGTGCCGTTCTCGCGCCTGGACAACGGCCGCATCTATCAGCGCGCCTTCGGCGGCCAGAGCCGCGACTTCGGCGGCGAACAGGCGGTGCGGACCTGCGCCGCCGCCGACCGCACCGGCCACGCCATCCTGCAGACGCTCTATCAGCAGAACATCCGCGCGCGCACGCATTTCTTCGACGAGTTCTTCGCCGTCGATCTGCTGGCCGACGACCAGGGCACGGTGCTGGGCGCGCTGGTGCTGGACATCGCCAGCGGCGAACCGCTGGTGATCGAGGCCAAGACCACGCTGCTGGCCACCGGCGGGGCGGGGCAGCTGTTCCGCACCAACACCAACGCGCTGATCAACACCGGCGACGGCATGGCCATGGCGCTGCGCGCGGGGATTCCGCTGCAGGACATGGAGTTCTTCCAGTTCCACCCGACCGGCATCGCCGGCAAGGGCATGCTGATCACGGAGGGCGCGCGCGGCGAGGGCGGCTATCTGGTCAACGGCCTCGGCGAGCGCTTCATGGAGCGCTACGCGCCCAAGGCGAAGGATCTTGCCAGCCGTGACGTGGTCAGCCGCGCGATCTACACCGAGGTGCACGAAGGCCGCGGCTGCGGACCCGGCAAGGATCATGTCCTGCTCAAGGTCGACCATCTCGGCAGGGATATCGTGGCGCAGCGCCTGCCCGGCATCCGCGAGATGGTCAGGACCTTTCTGCACATCGATCCGGCCGACACGCCGATCCCGGTGTACCCCACCGCGCACTACGCCATGGGCGGCATTCCCACCAACCGTTTCGGACAGGTGGTCGTGCCGGAGGACACGGGCCCCGAGGAACCTGTCGTCGGCCTGTACGCCGCCGGTGAATGCGCCTGCGTGTCGGTGCACGGCGCGAACCGTCTGGGCGGCAACTCACTGCTGGACATCCTGGTGTTCGGCCGCGCGGCCGCGAACCACATCATCGAGTTCCTCGCCGTCAACCGTCATCACCGCCCGCTGGACGAGTCCAGCGTCGAGCGCGCCATGGCGCGGCTGACGCGCTGGGACCGCCGCGACGGCGGCGAGACCGTCGACGCGCTCAGACGCGAGCTGCAGGCGACCATGGAACGCTACTGCGGCGTCTACCGCGACGAGGCGGTGCTGAGCGAGGGCGTGCAGCAGGTGCTCGCGCTGCAGGAGCGCCTGCAGGATGCGGTGATCGCGGACCACAGCCGCGTCTTCAACACCGCGCGCGTCGAGGCCCTCGAGCTGGAGAATCTCATGGACATCGCCCTGGCGACGGTGTGTTCGGCGCTGGAACGCCGCGAAAGCCGCGGTGCGCATTCGCGCGTCGACTACCCGGAGCGCGACGACGTCCACTGGCTGCGCCACAGCCTGTTCTACCGGGAAGGCCGGCGCGTCGACTACAAGCCCGTGCGGCTGAAGCCCATGAGCGTGGACAGCTTCCCGCCGCGGGCGAGGGTGTATTAGTTGTGAGGAGTGAGGAGTGAGGAGAAAAGATCTTGGCCACGGAAGCACGTTTGCGATAAGGGGACAGACTTAAGTCTGTCCCCGGGAGTGCGCAATGCCACACGAGTGAAGTTCGCGCCCTGACTTTCCGGGGTTCCGGCAGTAGAGCCTTCCGCGTTCTTCCGTGTGTTTCCGTGTGCTTCCGTGGCCATTATGGGTTTTCCTCCTCACTCCTCACTCCTCACTCGCAGAGAGGACTGCCACCGATGAAATTCTCC
>JAJJPM010000198.1:0-31762 GCA_032907525.1 Gammaproteobacteria bacterium | reverse complement strand
AAATGCTGGCAAATAAAGAGAAGATACATCCGTGATCGATCAGGATATTGTCGACCCAGTGTCGCCCAACAACGCCATCAACTCGGACGCGAAAAAGCTACGCTGCGCTCCACATTTGCTCGCCGGTCACGGCGAGCGTTGGGCATCATTTGAGAACGGAGTTATACATGAGTATTAAAGAAGTGTCTTGTCGTTGTGGCGCTGTTGAATTGCGAATTGTTGGGGAGCCTGCCGCACAGCTCTACTGCCATTGCGATGACTGTCAGGCGGCTCATGGGGCCGCCTATGTGCCAGTGGCTATCTACCCAGCACAAGCAGTGGAAGTGATCAAGGGCAACCCTTCTCCAATGGCCGCTAATTCACTTCCAAGAATGCGCTGCGCAGCCTGTGGCACACATCTGTTCAATGAGGTCGAAAGCTTCTGTCTTCGAAATATCAATGGATACCTTCTCGCCAAGGGGGAATTCAGACCGCAATTTCATGTGCAGTGTCAGTACGCCGTACTTCCTGTCGTGGATAATCTCCCGCATTACAAAGGACTTCCTGCGGCATTCGGTGGATCGGATGAACTTGTCTCCAGGTAGAGGAGATGCCCGACACTGCGCTCCAGCCGACCCGCCAGCGGCGGAGCTTCGACGTTCGGCGGCAGAGGAACGATATTGAATATTGACCACGTAGCGCTCAATGCCGTTTCCCTGGAAACAGAGATCGAGTTTTTCGTTGGATTTCTGGGTCTGCAGCTTCTTCAAGAATGGGAATCTCCCAGGCAGGCGTACGTCGGCTCGAAAGAGGGGCCGGTGATTGGGCTGATAGAGAATCCCGATTACGATGGCTCAGTATTCACGATGGCGCACCTGGCGCTCACTGTGCCCGAGTCGGAGTTTGATGGTTGGGTGAGGAAAATTGACGAGTCAAATGTTCCAGTCGTGGCAGGGCCGAAGGCGCAAAGAGGGGGAAAAACCATTCTCTTTCGCACGCCAAGCAGGAACATTGTCGAACTCTGTTACCCTGAGGCCAGGAAAACGATTGAACAGCAAGTATATTAGTTGCGATCAAGAGTCCAGAGTACTTGAGCCACGAACGCTGATCCGCGTTCTGTCGGAGAATCTCTGAAAGGGAGTCCGTCTCCGATTGTGCGATTATCGAGAAGGAGCGTTTGACGTCCAATGCAATACGACGACGAGCTGTACGGCAGGGCCGAGATCACAGAGCCGGTGCTGCTGGATCTGATCGCCAGTGACGCCATGTGTCGCACAAAGGGAATCTCTCAGCATGGCATAACCGCGCTTCTGGGAATTACGCCTCCGTTCAGCCGTTTCGATCATTCTGTGGGGGCCATGCTTCTCGTCCGCCGCCTGGGCGCGAGCGTCAAGGAACAAATCGCGGCGCTGTTGCACGATATCAGTCATACGGCCTTCAGCCACGTCATCGACTTCGTTTTCGACGATCACAGCGGGCAGAGCTACCACGAGGAGAAGAAGGAGGAGATCGTCGCCAAATCCGATATCCCCGGAATTCTGGATCGGCACGGGATCGATTGGCGGGAGGTGATGGACGAAGACACGTTTCCTCTCCTCGAACAGCCATCGCCTGCATTGTGTGCCGACAGGCTGGATTATTTCCTCAGGGACCTGGAATTCCTCAAATTGGCGAACCCGGGCGAGATCAGGGCCGCTCTCGGGTCTCTGAAAGTCGTCGACCAACGGATCGCCGTTGACGGTGCGGATGCCGCGCGTTGGCTCGCATACACATTTATCGAAGCGGACCGGGCAAGCTGGTCCAGCTTCCGGGAAGTGGGCCTATACCAGCTGACAGCGGAGGCAATCAAGGCCGCCGACCGCCACGGGTTCATCGAGGAGGCCGACTTATGGGGCTCCGATGAGGCTCTCTGGAGGAAACTGCAGTCGGCAGACCATCCCGAGATAGCGGGTCTTGTGAGGCTGATCACCCCGGGAACACGCTTCATCTGGAGCGAAGAGCAGGCGGTATTCCGTGTCGCGACCAAGGTGAGGAGCATAGATCCACCGGTCGCCAACGGAAGTTCAGTCACCCCGTTATCGGTACTTGATCCCGCCTTCGCGCGGTATCGCAGTGAGTACCTGTCCAGCAAGCAGGGGCAGTGGCCCATGGCGATCGTAAATCCACTGAACGTTGAACGTCCATGAGCATTCACCTCGCCACGACCGACGCCGAGATCGTCGCCTGTTATCCTGTCATGCGGGAGCTTCGCCCTCACATCGCGGAGGCGCAATTTCTTGCCCGGGTCCGAAGTCAGGAAAACACGGGGTATCGGCTCGCCCGCATAACAGAACGAACCGGCGTGGTGGCCGTCGCCGGATTTCGAATCAGCGAGAATCTGGCGTGGGGACGTTTCCTGTACGTCGATGATCTGGTGACCCTGCCGGAACATCGTTCGAAGGGGCATGGTGCCGCGTTGCTGTCATGGCTCAGGGAACTGGCCGCGGAGGAAGGCTGCGAACAGCTGCACCTGGATTCCGGAATCCAGCGAAAGGAGGCGCACAGGTTCTACGAGCGTGAAGGCATGACCATGGCGAGCTTTCACTTCGTCGAGAAAATCGCGCCCGGCCGGGCGCACCGGCCGACGTAGGCGCCGACGCACCGCCTGCGCTCGCCGTGCCGGCATTTTCGTCATGAACAAGGAGATTGACATGAAACGGGTCGCGGGTGCTGTGATGGTGGGGGCTTTGGTGTTCTCCGGGGCGGCCGGTGCCTGCGGTGGCGGGGACCACCCGGTATTGAGCACCCGTAAAGACGACGGAACGCAGATAGGGCTCTTCATATCGCAATCCCAGATGGAGCGGACCCGGGCCTGGAATCCGGAGCAGGGGGAGCCGCCGCTGAGTGTTTCGGCCGCCTATCGGGCGGTCAAGGAGTGGGGGCGGCAGCACTACACGCGCTACGACGGTGTCAGCGTGAGAGAGTTCTCGCTCAGAAAATACGGCTGCTCGCTCGTCTCGGATCGCTGGTATTACGTCTTCGACCTGAATCCGGTCATTGACGGTAATGAACTCTGGTCCAGCGGGAACTGGGCGGCTGTGCTGATGGATGGCACGGTCATCGGTCCGCGCGAGTACTAGAACCTATCTCAAAATGCATCTCGACCGCCCATGCGGCGTTGCGGGGCCTGCTCCGGTGCTCATTTACTACGGGTAAACTCCGCTCCTCGCAGGCCCCGCGCCTTGCCTGGACGCCCGATCTGCAATTTTGAGATAGGTTCTAGGAAAACTGCGCCAGAGGCGAAAGGCACTTGCTTGAGCCGATGTCCTGAAAAAATTGGCCACGGAACCCACGGAATGACACGGAAAATGGCTTATCGTGAAAACCCGAAAACCCGGCCGCGGAGGGACAATGCCTAGTTTAGGCAATGGATGCTTTCCGTGTTGTTCCGTGGATTCCGTGGCCAAGAAGGGTTTAAGTAGGTGCCATTCGGGCCAGGAACCAATTCTTTCCGGTATTGCACATCGGCGCCGGTGCGGTTGAGCACGCGTCGGGAAGTGTGAAGGGCCTGCATGGAACTGCGTGCGGCAACCCCACATGATTTCGAGGCAGTCGCCCGGTTGGCGCCGACCCGGGCGGACGGCCCGCTAGGCGAAGCGGAAGCGTTCTTCCCGGAACAGGCGCAGGCAGGCGTCCACGACGGCGGCGTCGTAGCGCGTACCTCTGTGGTCCGCGAGCTCCTTCAGGGCGACGTCCATGCCGAGCGCGGGACGATAGGGACGGTGCGAATGGATGGACTCCACGACGTCCGCGACGGCGAGGATGCGCGCCTCCGGCAGGATGGAATCGTGCCTGAGGCCCTGCGGATAGCCCGAACCGTCCAGGCGCTCGTGATGCTGCCGGACGATGTCGGCGACCGGCCACGGGAAGTCGATGGTCTTGAGGATGTCGTAGCCGACCTCGACATGGGTCTTGATGACCTCGAACTCGGGCAGGGTGAGGCGCCCGGGGCGGTTGAGTATCTCGGCCGGCACGTAGATCTTGCCGATGTCGTGCACCATCGCCGCGAGCCGCAGTCCTTCGATGCGGTGCTCGTCGTAGCCGAGCTCCCGCGCGATGGCGGTGGCCAGCTGGGCGACGCGGATCTGGTGGCCCGCGGTGTAGGGGTCGCGCTTCTCGATGGTGAGCGCCATGGCGCCGATGGTCTCCAGCAGCAGCTTGCGCTCGCGCGCGGCGGCCTTCTCGTGCTCGACCTGGGTGCGCAGCGCGCGGATGCCGTAGCCGAGATCCTCGGCCATCTCCTCCAGCAGGTACACCTCCTCGTCGTCGAAGCGGTTCGTCTCGCCCGAATAGATCGCCAGACAGCCGAAGGCCGCGCCGTTCATGCGCAGCGGCAGGGCGATGACCGAACGGTATCCGCGCCGCAGCGCCTCCTCGCGCCAGGGCGCGAAAGCCGGATCGGCGGCGACGTCGTGCACGATCACCGTGGCACCATGGCGTATCGCCCGGCCCACCGGGCCGCGGCCGTGCTCGTCGTCCGCCCAGGAGGCCTGAACATGATCGACATAACCGGCGTCGTGGCCGGCCCGGGATATCGGCCGCACGCGCCTGTCCGGTTCCTGGCCGGCGTAGCCGACCCAGGCCATGCGGTAGCCGCCCGCCTCCACCACGGTGCGGCAGATGTCGTCCAGCAGCTCGGTCTCGTTCCGGGCGTGGACCAGGGTCTCGTTGCAGCGCGACAGCGTATGCAGGGCGCGGTTGGCGTTCTGCAGGGCGCGCTCGCTGCGCTTGAGCTCGGTGATGTCCTGCACCGTGCCGATCATGCGCTCGGGCTTGCCGCCGGCATCGAAGATCACCTCGCCCTGTTCGTGCACGACGCGCTCCGTGCCGTCGCTGCGGATGATGCGATGGTCGATCTGATACGGCCGATGACTTTCCAGCGCGGCGTTCACCGCGTCGATCACGGCACCGCGGTCGTCGGGATGGACGCGTTCCAGGAAGGCGTCGTAGGTCGCGGCGAACTGCCGGGGTTCCAGGCCGAAGATGCGATAGATCCCGTCGGACCAGCGCAGCGAGCCGTTGGCGATGTCCCAGTCCCAGTTGCCCATGCGGGCGATGCGCTGTGCCGCCGCCAGGCTCGCCTCGCTGCGGCGCAGTTCGGCCTCGGCGGCCCGGCGCCGGGTGATGTCGGTGGCGATGCCGGTCAGGCAGCTCAACCCGCCCTCGCCGTCGCGGATCGGATAGCCCCGGTCGTGCACCCAGCGCACCTCGCCGTCGGGCCGCACCACGCGGTATTCGAAATCCCAGGCGCCGCACCGATGATCGGCGAGCCCGGCGCGCACGCGTTCGCGGTCTTCGGGATGGATCGCGTCGATGAAGGAACGGGGCTCGCGATAGAGGCTCTCGCAGCTCCGGCCCCAGATCGTTTCGTAGGCGGGGCTCACGTAGATCATCCGGGTGACGCCCGGCGTGCTCAGCCAGAAGACGTCCTCGATGGTTTCGGTGATGAGGCGGAAACGGGTCTCGGCGTCGAGGATGGCGCAATCGGCCGGAGGCCGCAGCCGGCGGCCGTCCGCGGCAGGGCCGGCCTCCGCGTGCGGCGGGGTCTTGCTCCGGGAGTTCTTGTCTGACGTCATATCCGAACAGATCGCTCGAGCGGCCGCGTATCGGGGGAGGTGTGTGCGGTCCGCAAACTATGCACCCTATCGGCGCATTTCCATAGTACATGAGTGGGTATGGGCGCGCTGCGTCGTGAAGCAATTGATGTAAACCATTTGAATGAACCCAAACACCGCATTCGCCACGGGGGCACATGGAAGACACTGAAATGAAGCCGCGTCGCGAAGCTCCGGTTCGACGCCTGGCGGACGAGCCTCGCTGTCGGGTGAGGCATCGGTTGTTCCGGCAGGCCCTCGCGTGCTGCGCGCTTGCCCTGGCAGGGATCGCCGTGCCGGCCGCCGACGCCGAACCGCCGGCACCGATCCGGCGCAGCGAGTACCTGGCGGTGGACGGCGCGGACCTGTATATCGAGACGCGCGGCGCCGACCGGTCCGCGCCGGTCCTGCTCTGGCTGCACGGCGGGCCGGGCGGCGCGGAGCGGCCGCTGTTCCGGTATTTCAACGGGGCGCTCGAGAAGGATTTCGTCGTCGCCTATTGGGATCAGCGCGGCGCGGGACGTTCGTACGACCCGGCGGCGGACCCGCGCGATCTGACCGTGGCGCGGCATCTCGCCGACCTCGGGGCGGTCGCCGCCCATCTGCGGCGGACTTCGAACGGGCGCAAGCTGGTCCTGGCCGGCCATTCCTGGGGCGCGGCGCTCGGTCTGCTGTATGCGCGCGAGCATCCGGAAGACGTTTCGGCCGTCGTCGCCGTCAATCCCATGATCGCGCCGCGCGCGGAGCAGCAGGCGCAGTACGCGTTCGTGGCGGCCGAGGCGGCGCGCCGCCGGGACGAAGACGCCCTGGCGCGGTTGCGCGCCATCGGTGCGCCGCCGCACCGGACGGCCGACGACGTGCTGGCGATGGAAGCGCTGGCCGACCGCTACGGCGCGGTCTTCCACACCCGGCCGCCGCGCATGTGGGTGCTGGTGCGCGGCGTGCTCGGGGGGCTCGTGACGCCCTGGGAGATACCGCGCTTCATCCGCGCCAACGAGGCCTCGCTCGAGGCGATGGGCGCGGAGCTGCTCGAACTCGACCTGCGGCGCTCCGTGCCGGCCGTCGACGTGCCCGTCGTCTTCTTCCTCGGCCGGCACGACCGGCACGTGGAGGCGACGCTGGCGGCCGCCTATCTCGAAGCCCTGCGCGCGCCGGTCAGGCGCCTCGTATGGTTCGAGGATTCCGCGCACAACGTGCCCTTCGAGGAACCGGCGCGGTTCAATGCCGAGGTCGTGCGCGTGCTGGAATCGGTCGGCATCCGGGGCGGATCGCCCGCCGCGCATGATCAGATGAAGCCGCTGAACAGATAAAGACTCAGCAGGACGCCCAGCGCCGCGACGATGGCATTGGTCGCCATGCCGAAGCGCAGGCTGTAGCCGGCCGGGATCTCCGCCGGTCCGAGGGTGCGCAGGATGCGCCGGTGCTGCATCAGGGAATACAGCGCCACGAACGATGCCAGCAGGATGAAGCCCAGTCCCACGACGAACGAGAAATGGCGCTGGAGAATCCGCATCTCCTCCTTGCCGGCGATCTCCAGGAACAGCCCGAAGCGCTCGATGACGAAGCCGAAGGCCATGAGGGAGATGCTGGTGCGGTTCCAGGCGAGCAGGGTGCGTTCGGCGGCGAACAGGACGCGGGGATCGTTCAGGTCGGACATGGGTGCCTGGGCTCGTGCGGGGAGATCAAAGGGTCAGAGTACTTGAACGTTTCTAAACCCATTTTGGCCACGGAATCCACGGAACAATACGGAAAAGGCTCATTGTAAACGCCCGGAGATCAAGCCGCGGGGCGAAGAAATCCTGGGTTTGCGCAGCGTGTTGTTCCGTGGATTCCGTGGCCGATGCGGTTCCTGGGACCGTCGGAGATTCCCCGGGAAGAACCGTTCTCCGGCCCCGGAACGCCCTTCACGGCTGATAGGGGATGGTCACCGCGCCGCCGCGCTCGTCCGGCCGGCAGTCGTAGACGTCGAAGGTGCGCTGGCCGTTGATGATGTCGCCGACCGGTACGACGGTGTCGCCGTCGAGCCTCGGAGCCTCGTTGCGCGCCATGGTCGCCAGCTCCTCGCTCATGGTGCGGTAGCTGCGCGGAATGCCGGCGACGTTGTCCAGCACCGATACGGTGGTGGTGCCGACCTTGCGGCAGTTCACGACATCCGCCGCCTCGGCGAGGCGCACCTCGCGGGCCTGCTCGGTGGGCTTGACCCAGGCGCAGGCGGATGTGATCAGCGCGACGCCGAGCACCAGAGAAAGACGCCAGTTCCGCATAGAGACCTCGCTGTCGTATCAGACCTGTTCGGATGGCGGCAGATGATACCACCCTGCCGCGCAGCGCTCACCTGTCCCGATGCGGTTCGGCGCCGGCGGAGACGCAGGGTGGCCACGGAAAACACGGACAAAACCCATTCCGCCACGAAACCCACGAAATCCACGAAAGGTATTTTCTGCGAACCCGCCTATCCAACTTTCGTGGGTTTCGTGGATTTCGTGGCCATGATTTGTTTTCGTCCGTGTTTTCCGTGGCTATCCCCCGTCACACCGCCAGCGGCGGCTCGTCCAGCGCCGCGGCCTGCTCGCGCAGCTGCAGGACGTGCTCTTCCCAGTAGCGCGGCGTGTTGAACCAGGTGAAGGCCTGCGGGAAGGCGGGGTCGTCCCAGCGGCGCGCGATCCAGGCGGCGTAGTGCAGCATGCGCAGCGTGCGCAGGGCCTCGATCAGGTGCAGCTCGCGCCGGTCGAAGTCCCGGAACAGCTCGTAGCCGGCCACGATCTCGGACAGCTGCAGCGCCATCTCGTTCCGGTCGCCGGACAGCAGCATCCACAGATCCTGCACCGCCGGGCCGCTGCGGCAGTCGTCCAGATCGACGAAGTGCGGGCCGTCGTCGGTCCACAGGATGTTGCCCGGGTGGCAGTCGCCGTGCAGGCGGATGCGCGTGATGTCGCCGGCGCGGCGGAAGGCGGCCTCGATCTGCCGCAGCAGGTCCTCGGCCAGCGTGCGGTAGGCCAGCTCGATGTGCTGCGGGATGAAGCCGTGCTCCAGCAGATACCGGTAGGACTGGGTGCCGAAGCTGTCGATGTCCAGCGCCGGCCGGTGCGCGAAGGGGCGCGCCTCGCCCACCAGGTGGATGCGGCCGAGAAAGCGCCCCAGCCATTCCAGCTTGTCCGGGTCGTCGAGGTCGGGCCAGCGCCCGCCGCGGCGCGGATAGAGGGCGAAGCGGAAGCCGGCATGCTCGAACAGGGTGTCGCCGTGGTCGTCGCGCAGCGGTGCGACCACGGGGATCTCGGCGTCGGCGAGTTCCAGGGTGAAGGCGTGCTCTTCGAGGATGGCCGCATCGCTCCAGCGCCCGGGGCGGTAGAACTTGGCGACCAGGAAACCACCGCCCTCCAGCCCGATCTGGTAGACGCGGTTCTCGTAGCTGTTCAGCGCCAGCAGGTGCCCGCTGGTCACGTGGCCGCGCGCCTCCACCGCCTGCAGGATGGTGTCCGGGTCCAGGCCGGCGTAGACGGGCGCGTGCGGGGTGTCGCTCATGGCGGACACTATACCCGCATGCCGGCGGGTGTGCCGACGCCCGGCCGGATCGGGTTGTGCTGCCGTGGCCAATTCCTGTGCCAGTCCGCGCCGGAAGACCGGCCGCCGTAGGGTGCATCGGCGCCAGCGACGCACCGCGCCGCGGTGTCCCGGTGCGTCAGGCTGCGCCTCGACGCACCCTACGACCCACCGCGCCCATGACCTCGGTGCGCCGCTCGTAGGGTGCGTCGGCGCCAGCGACGCACCGGCCCGCGCCGCGCCCGCCGGATCAATACCCCTTCAGGTGCTTCGCCTCGAACGGGTGCGTGGTGTCGCCGCCCAGCACCAGGCGCAGCATGCTGTTCATGGTCGGCGCATCGTTGTCGAAGCCGCCGTGCGAGGCGGCGGCGGTCTTCTCGCGGTGCGCGGCCGTGTCGTAGTGGCGCACGCGGCCGGCGATGCCCTCGCAGTCGAGCTCGCCCAGGTGCCTGGCCATGCCCATGAGCGGCACCACCGCGTCGCGCCGCTCGTAGGAGCGCGACACCAGGTACAGCAGCGACTTGCGGTAGATCTGCGCGACGTTGTCGTCCTGTTCGGTCTTGTCGTCGAGCAGGAAGTGGTGCAGATGGCCGACGGTGCGCTCCTTGAGCGCCGGGCGGATGTGACTGTTGAACAGCGCCGCGGTGCAGGCCGGCGCGAACAGGATCAGGTTGTCGATGGCGGGACCTCCGAGGGCGCACCAGCGTTCCAGCAGGTGCGCGAACCAGATGGAGCCGGCGCTGTGGCCGACCAGGTGCAGGCGCGGCCGGCGGTTCCCGGGCACTTCGGCCAGCGCGGCGAACAGCAGTTCGAGCGTGCGCGTGCCGGCGGCATCGGCGCGGAAGGCGTGGTCGGCGTCGCTCTGCATCTCCTTCCACAGGGCGTGGCCGAGCGCATGGGTGGCGCGCTCGACGACCTTGTCCCACCAGTCGCTCGGACCGCCGGCGCGCTCCTTGGCGAAGTCCTCCTTGCCGAGCAGCACGTCGCGCAGCTCCGGAAACAGGCCGGTCTCCCAGATGAAATGGATCTCGTGCACCTTGTTGGCCTGGAACACCGGCCGCCAGGCGCCGACGCGGGCGGCGCAGGCCTTCACGTCGTTCAGCCCCCCGTGGGCGTACAGCACCAGGTGCTTCGGCGGCGTACCGCCGTCCGCGCCCGCGGCGCGCCGCACGATGCCGCCCACCTCGGCCTCCTTCGAGGGATAGTCGCCGAAGGGATCGAACTGGCCGTCGTCGATGTGGACGTAGTGGTCGGCGATCTCGTGGCGCGGCGGCGCCTTGGTGCGCTGCTTCGACTGGCCGCCGACGTTGACGTAGCCGCCGCGGTCGAGCGAGCGCGCGTCCTGCACCGGCAGGGCCAGACGCGCGACCCAGGCGTCCCAGAGGTTGTCCTCGAAATCCTCGTAGGTCCAGAGCGCGCAGCCCTCGTAGCGGGTCTTGCCGATCTTCAGGCCGCCCCAGCGTTTGCCCCAGGAGTTCTGGACGATGAAGCCGTCCGGCGTGTAGCCGATGATGGCGAAGGCGTGGCCGCTATCGCATTTCCAGCCCTTCTTGTAGGCGATGACGCCGCCGCGCGCGTGCTTCTCGTCCCAGCCGGCGTGCGTCTGCGCCGCGGCATAGACCGCGCCGGTCTCGTTCAGCGCCGTGTGCAGATCGGCGCGCCGCGGCAGGACGCGGTAGTAGGCGCCCAGCGGGAACTGCAGCGCGGCCTGCTGGCGCTCGACGGTGAGGTGACCGGGCTCGTCGGGATCGTAGGGCCAGTCACGCTCGGTGCACACGCCGCTCTTGTGCCAGCCCTTCATGGCGCCGCGCGCACTGGAGCCCTCGTAGTCGTCGCCCGGCCAGTGGTCGTGGCGCTTGGCCATCTCGTAGAGCATGCGGGCGCTGACGGTCCTGCGGATGCCCTGCATGCGGTTGATGTAGTCGATGACGGCGGCGAGCCCGAAGCCCGTGCAGGTGCCCTCCATGCCCTGGTCGCGGATGAAGATGCAGCGCTTCTGGGGCAGCAGCTGCGGCGCGACGGGGATCAGTGCGGGCTCGTAGAGGCGGTCGCGGAAATCCAGCGAGTCGCGGCGGGTGACGGGCTTGTCGGCCATGGCGGTGCTCCTTGCGTGTTGTCGTCGTGGATCCGTTCGGATTCGTCGCGGACATCGCGCGCGAAGCTCCGTGCCGCGACGGCAGGTGTCGGCGGCAGGGATGCCGCCGTCAAGCCTACAAGGACGTATTCACGGCGTCCTGCCGTCGCGGCACGGAGCTTCGCGGATGCCACGGACGAAAACCTCTTCCGCGGCCGATGGTAGCGCAGCCGAACGCGGTTGCAAGCCGATGGCGCGATGCGCGGCGATGTATTAGCATGCCGGTGTTCGTGGCCGGGGCGCGATACGTTTGAGCGAAGGCCTCCCGGCGGTCCGGTTTCGAGGGGTGGGGAAGTGGGCGCAGGGCGCGGATACAAGGGAGTGCTGGTGCTGCTGCTCGCGCTGGCCGCGGCGCCGTCGCAGGCGATGGTCGAGCCGCCGCACGCCGATACCGCCGCGCATCCCGCGCACGAACCGTTTCCGCTGCCCGCCGCGCTCGAACCCGCCGTCGCCTTCTGGGAGCGCGCCTTCGGCGAGTGGCGCCGCGACCAGATCGCGCTGCACGACGCCGAGGATCTGGGCGTCGTCTACCGTATTCTCGATCTCCCTCCCGCCGCGCCCGGCGAAGCGGGCGACGGCCTCACCCGCGAACAGCGCAACTGGCTGCGCGGCGAACAGGACCGGCTGGCCGTCGAGCTGCGCGTGCTGCAGAGCAAGCACGCGGCCGGCCGGCCGCTGACCCACGCCGAGCAGGCGCTGCTGGCGCGCATCGAGAGCGGCGGCGGACGCCTGGCGGGCGCGGCCGGGCGGCTGCGGGCGCAGCGCGGCACGCGCGAGCGCTTCCTGCGCGGGCTGGAGATCAGCGGCCGCTACGACCGCTGGTTCCGGGAGATCTTCCGCAGCCAGGGGCTGCCGGAGGACCTCGCCTATCTGCCGCACGTCGAATCCTCCTTCCAGCACCAGGCGCGCTCGTCCGTGGGCGCGGCCGGCATCTGGCAGTTCATGCCCGCGACCGGCCGTCAGTTCATGGTGGTCAGCAGCGCCGTGGACGAACGCCTCAACCCGATCACCGCCGCCAACGGCGCGGCGCGCTACCTCGGCATGGCGCACCGCGAGCTCGGCGACTGGCCGCTGGCGATCACCTCCTACAACCACGGCATCGGCAGCATGCGGCGCGCCAAGGAACGCTTCGGCGCGGACTTCGCCCGCATCGTGCGCGAATACGACGCGCCGTCCTTCGGCTTCGCCTCGCGCAACTTCTATACGGAATTCCTGGCCGCGCGGCGCATCGCCGGCGAGCCCACCCGGCATTTCCAGGACGGCGTGCGCTACCAGCCGCCGCTGGCGGTCAGGCCGCTGGTCCTCGATCGCCCGCAGCACGTCAGCGATCTCAGCCGACGGACGCGGCACGATCCGGATACGCTGGCCGCGCTGAATCCGGCCTGGTCGTCCAGGGTGATCAAGGGGAAGAGCCGTCTGCCGGCGGGCGTGACGGTGTGGGTGCCGCACGGACAGCCGGCGCTGGCGGAGGCGGCGAGCCTGCCCCAGCGCGTGCCGGCCGCGGCCCGGGCGGTCGAGCGGCGGCACCGGGTGGCGCGCGGCGAGAGTCTGTGGTCCATCGCCCGGCGCCACGGCACGACGGTGGCCGCGCTGGCCGCGCGCAACGGTATCGATCCCGACCGCCCGCATCTGCAGGTGGGCCAGGTGCTCCGGCTGCCGGGGGGCGCGTCCACCGTCGCGGCGGCCGGCCCGCGCACGCACCGCGTCGCCCGCGGCGACACGCCCTTCCGCATCGCCTCGGCCTACAAGGTCCCGCTGAAGGAGCTCCTCAGCGCCAACAACATGACCGCGCGCACGGTGATCCGGCCGGGCCAGGATCTGGTCATCCCCGAGTAGCCCGCCCGTCCGGCGCGGCGCCGTCCCTCAGTGCGATTCCGATTCCGGCGGCGGTGCGGGCGGCGGCTGACTGCCGGGCCAGCTGCGCACGTGCAGGTCGCGCTGCGGGAAGGGGATCTCGATGCCCTCGGCGCGGAAGGCGGCGTCGATGGCGAAGTTGAGGTCGCTGACCACCGACAGCCGCTCGTCGATGTTGCGCACGAAGCAGCGCAGCTCGAAGTTCAGCGCGCTGTCGCCGAAGCCCAGGAACAGCACCTTCGGGTCCGGATAGCTGCCGTTGGTGATCACGCTCGGATGCTCGCGGGCGATCCGCTCCAGAACCGCCTTCACCTTCTGGGTGTCGCTGCCGTAGGCCACGCCGACCGGGATACGGGCGCGGCCCTGGGTGTCGTAGAGCATCCAGTTGGTCACCTGCTGCGAGATCAGCTCCGAGTTGGGCACGATCACGTCGGCGCGGTCGAAGGTCTGGATCTGGGTGGAGCGGATGCGGATGCGCTTCACGTAACCCTCTGTGCTGCCCACCACCACCCAGTCGCCGGTCTTCACCGGACGCTCGAACAGCAGGATCAGCCCCGACACGAAGTTGTTGACGATGTTCTGCAGGCCGAAGCCGATGCCGACCGACAGCGCGCCGGCGATGAGGGCGAGGTTGCCGAACTGGAAGCCGGCCACCGCCAGGCCGATGATGGCGGCGACCGTGATCATCACGTAGCCGCTGATGGTGACCACCGCCTCGCGCGCGCCGTGCTCGAGCCGCGCATAGCGCAGCCAGTGGCGGTCCAGGTGCGTCTGCAGCCAGCGCGCCAGCGTGACCAGCAGCGCGAACAGCGTCAGCGCCGCCAGGATGCGCACCGGCACGACCTGGAACGTGCCCAGCGGGAATCCCCGGACGAGATAGTCCTCGATCACCCGTATCGTGGTCGCCGACACCTGCCAGATGCGCAGCAGGGCATAGCCGAACAGTGCCCACAGCAGCAGATTGGTCGCCACGCGCAGCCAGAACATGCCGGGGATGGCGTGCCCCGGCGCCACGCCGAGCAGATGGCGCAGCCGGCGCGGCCACACGCCTTCGCCCTGCTCCAGCGCGTCGTGCAGCTCGCGGAACAGTCGCGCTGCGACCAGGGTGGTACCGAGCGCGATCAGCGAGCCCAGAACCGAGCGCACGATGCCCAGCGCCAGGTTGCGGTAGCCCAGCCATTCCGCCGCCAGGCTGACCACCAGCACCAGCGCCATCGGCAGCCCCAGCCAGCGCAGCTCGTCCTTCTCGCGCATGCGGGCGAACAGCCGCAGCGCCCAGATCATGTTCAGGAACAGCAGGCCGGCGTAGACGGGCGAACAGCCGCAGCGCCCAGATCATGTTCAGGAACAGCAGGCCGGCGTAGACGCCGCGGGTCAGCAGGTAGGCCTCTTCCGGCAGATGCTGCGCCAGCAGGGTGGAGAACACCAGATAGCCGAAGAAGGTCAGCAGCGCCAGCACGCGCAGGCGCCGGGCCATCCTGCGGGTGAGCTCGTCGCTGGCCGCCAGCAGCTTGCGCATCGGCGGCCGGGGCGCGAGCGTCCAGTGGATGACGATCAGCGTCAGCACGTAGACCGGCAACCCGTAGAGCAGCACGTTCACGAAGGGCACCGGCCGGATGGCGTGGGTCAGCGCATAGACGAAGACCGCGGCGGCGGTGCTGGCCAGCAGCTGCGGCAGATAGTGCACCGTCGCCGCCAGCAGCGACGGGCCGACGCCGATGGTGGCGTCGGCGGCCGGCGGGTGCGCGGCCAGGCGCAGCCGGTGGGCACGGCGCAGCAGCGCGCCGACGGTGAAGGCGATGGCCACCAGCACGGCGAACCACAACCACAGGGTGGCCGTCAGGTTGGCGAGCCCGGCGTGCAGTTGCACGAACTGCGCCGTGGCTGCGCCGATCATGGGCGCGCTGTGCCAGTTGTCGACCAGCAGGGCCGGCAGGCTCGGGCCGCGTGCGAACAGGCGCGCGGCCACCACCGTCTTGAGCCGTTCGGCGATGCGCTGCGACAGCTCTTCGCTGCGCAGGTTCAGCACCCGGCATTCGGCGAGGCGGCGTTCCTGTTCGGTGATGGCCTGCTGCACCTCCTTGCGCTTGTGCGCGACGTCCGCCGCCTCGCCCTTGGCGGCCTCGCCCAGCGAGGCGAGATCGGCCCGCAGCTCGGCAAGCGCGTCGTCGGTCCTGGCGATGCAGTCCGCCACCGGTGTGCGTCCGCCGCCGACCTGGTCCGCCCAGGCCTTGAGCTGATCCTCGCCGGCGGCCTCGTCCCTGGCGATCCGGCGCTCGATGTCGGCCAGGGTCTCGGCATAGGTTTCCAGAGCGGCCTTTGCGGCCGGCTTCTCGGTCGTCTCGGCGGCGTGGCCGGGCAGGGCGAGCGCGGCGAGCAGGGTCAGCAGCACGAGGGCGAGGCCCCGCGCGGCGGCGCGGAGGGGGCGGGCGGCGGTCGAAGCTGGGAGCATGGGGGCGGTCGGCTTCCGGGCAGCCGGAGATACGCGATTATTGGGCCTGCTGCGGGGCGGCACAAGGACGGCCGGCGTGACCGCCTTCACGGGACGCGCCCCGCCATAGGTCAAGGGGGCGGGGGAAAGCCCTGCCGGACGCGGTTGGCCTGTGGGATGATCCGGCGGGTATGATGGGTCCGGAACGACAGGAGGAGACAGGAATATGCTGACCAAGATCCAGTTGCCCGAGTCGGAGATGCCGACCCACTGGTACAACGTCATCGCCGACATGCCCAACAAGCCGCTGCCCTACCTCGGCCCGGACGGCAAGCCGGTGCCGCCGGAGGCGATGCTCGGGATCTTTCCCGAGGCGCTGGTGATGCAGGAGGTGTCGGGCGAGCGCTGGATCCCGATTCCGGAGGCGGTGCGCGAGGTGCTGCGGCTGTGGCGGCCGTCGCCGCTGTACCGCGCCCACCGCCTGGAGGCGGCGCTGAAGACGCCGGCCAGGATCTATTACAAGAACGAGGCGGTGAGCCCGGCCGGCTCGCACAAGCCCAATACCGCCGTCGCCCAGGCCTGGTACAACAAGCAGGCCGGCATCAAGCGCCTGGCCACGGAGACCGGCGCCGGCCAGTGGGGCTGCTCGCTGGCGCTGGCCGGGCAGATGTTCGGGCTGGAGGTGCGCGTGTACATGGTGAAGGTCAGCTACGAGCAGAAGCCCTACCGGCGCTCGCTCATGCAGACCTGGGGCGCCGAGGTGTTCGCCAGCCCCACCGATCGGACCGAGGCCGGCCGCCGGATCCTGAAGGCGCATCCGGATTCGCAGGGCTCGCTCGGCATCGCCATCTCGGAGGCGGTGGAGGAGGCGGCCGGCCGCAAGGACACCAACTACGCGCTGGGCTCGGTGCTCAACCACGTGCTGCTGCACCAGACCATCATCGGCGAGGAGGCGCGGCGCCAGCTGGCCCTGGTCGACGATTATCCCGACATGGTGTTCGCGCCCTGCGGCGGCGGCTCCAACTTCGGCGGCATCGCCTTCCCGTTCTTCGCCGACAAGGCCGCCGGCAGCCAGGTGCGCCTGGTGGCGGTCGAGCCGACCTCCTGCCCGACGCTGACCAAGGGCGTCTACACCTACGACTTCGGCGACGCTGTCGGCATGACGCCGCTGATGAAGATGTACACCCTCGGCCACGACTTCATGCCGCCGGGCATCCACGCCGGCGGGCTGCGCTACCACGGTGATTCCGCGCTGGTCAGCCAGCTCTATCACGAGGGCCTGATCGAGGCGGTCGCGGTGCCGCAGCTGGAGACCTTCGAGGCCGGCGTGCTGTTCGCGCGCACCGAGGGCATCCTGCCCGCGCCCGAGTCCAACCACGGCATCGCCGCGGTGATCCGCGAGGCGCGCGAGTGCGCGAAGAGCGGCGAGCCGAAGACGCTGCTGTTCAATCTCTCCGGCCACGGCCACTTCGACATGACCTCCTACGACCGCTATTTCAGCGGCCAGCTGGAGAACTACGAATACCCCAAGGAAGCGATCGAGGAATCGCTGCGGCACCTGCCGAAGGTGGGCTAGCCTCGCTGGCACTTACTTAAGCCGACACCTTTAAAAAAATGGCCACGGAACCCACGGAATGACACGGAAAAAGGCTTATCGTAAAAACCCGGAAACCCGACCGCGGAGGGATGATGCCGGGTTTACGCAATGAATGCTTTCCGTGTTGTTCCGTGGATTCCGTGGCCAAGAGTGCTTTAAGTAGTAAGTGCCATCCAGGCTGGCGTCCGGCGGACGCAAAACACCCCGCCGTGGCGGGGTGTGGCGTGGCGCCGTCCTGCGCGCGGGTCAGACCGGAACGAACTCCTTTTCCGGCGCGGCCTCCGGCCGCTGCGGCTTCCTGTCCGAGGCCCGGGCGGGCGCCTGGGCGGGCTTCGCATCGTCGAGCATCTTCTCCATCCGCCTGGCGAAATCCTCTTCGCGGGCTTGCCTGCGGGCGTGATGCCAGAACTCGTAGCACATGGCAGACCTCCTTGCCCGTTCGATCGGAGAGCGGGCGATCATCCGGAGAAACCACCGTAGACCCGGTGGGGGCCGCCCGCAAATCGAAGTTATTTATCCTTCCCGCGGCCGCCGGACGGGCCTGCGGCGAGGCTCCGCGGCGATCTGTCACATGGATCGCATGATGCCGTCATCGGGCTGTCATACGGCGGACTTATAAAGGCGGCGTGTTCTCCCGTGGGAGCCCGCCATGCCGCAGCCCCAGCGTTATCATGCCATCTGGATCTCCGACACCCATCTCGGCACGCGCGACTGCAAGGCCGACTATCTGCTGGATTTCCTGCGTCATACGGAATCCGAGTATCTCTACCTGGTCGGCGACATCATCGACGGCTGGGCGCTGAAGCGCGGCTGGTACTGGCACCAGACCCACAACGACGTGGTGCAGAAGCTGCTGCGCAAGGCGCGCAAGGGCACGCGGGTGATCTACGTCCCCGGCAACCACGACGAGTTCGCGCGCGAGTACACCGACAGCCTGTTCGGCGGCATCGAGGTGGTCGACCGCGCCATTCACGAGACCCGCGACGGCAGGCGCCTGCTGGTGACGCACGGCGACGAGCTGGACGGCGTCATGGCCTGCGCGAAGTGGCTTGCCCACCTGGGCGACCGCGCCTATACGCAGGCGCTGCGCCTGAACCG
This sequence comes from Gammaproteobacteria bacterium, assembly GCA_032907525.1. GTDB lineage: Bacteria > Pseudomonadota > Gammaproteobacteria > Thiohalobacterales > Thiohalobacteraceae > JAHJQQ01. The sequence continues at coordinate 13,496 of JAJJPM010000198.1, read as the reverse complement.
CTGGTTCAATCATTTCCGGCGCAAGCTGGGTTATCCGTATTGGTCGCTGTCGGCCTATCTCAAGCACAAGGTCAAGAACGCGACCGCGTTCATCACCCGTTTCGAGGAGTGCGTCGCCGCCGAGGCGGAACGCGCCGGCGTCGACGGCGTGGTGTGCGGCCATATCCACAAGGCCGAGATCCGCCGCATCGGCGAGGTGCTCTACTGCAACGACGGCGACTGGGTCGAAAGCTGCAGCGCGCTGGTCGAACACCACGACGGCCGCCTGGAGATCCTGCACTGGGACCGCATCCTCAGCGAAGCGCTGCCCGAACCGGCCACGGTGCTGACCTTCGGCCGGCGGGCCGGGTGAGAGCGGCATGGGCAGCGAGCACTCGATGAACATCCTCATGCTCTCGGATGTGTACCATCCGCGCGTGAACGGCGTGTCGACGTCCATCGCGACCTTCCGCCGCTATCTCGAGGCCGCCGGCCACCGGGTCACGCTGGTGGCGCCGCAGTATCCCGGTGCGGCGTGCCGGGAGGAGCGCGTCCTGCGGGTGCGCGGCCACTATCTGCCGCGCGACCCCGAGGACCGCTTGCTGCTGCCCGGCGGCATCCTGAAGCTCAGGCCGCAGCTCGCCCGCGAGGATTTCGACATCGTGCACATCCACACGCCGTTCGCCGCCCATCGCGCCGGCGTGCGGCTGGCGCGCGCCCTGCATCTGCCGGTGGTGGAGACCTACCACACCTATTTCGAGGCGTATTTCCAGCACTACGTGCCGTTCCTGCCGCAGGGGCTGCTGCGCCGTTTCGCGCGGCGCATGACGCGCCGGCAGGCGCATGCGGTCGACCGTCTGATCGTGCCGTCCTCGGCGCTGCACGCGGTCATGCGCGACTACGGCGTCCGGACCGACATCGACGTGCTGCCCACCGGCCTGGACCTGCAGGAGTTCAGCCCCGGCGACCGCGCGCGCTTCTGCGCGCGCCACGGCCTCGATCCCGGGCGCCGGATGCTGGTGTACGTGGGCCGCGTGGCCTTCGAGAAGAACATCGATCTGCTGCTGCAGGCGGTCACGCGGCTGCGCCAGCGTTTCCCGGACATCCTGCTGATCGTGGCCGGCGAGGGGCCGGCGCTGCCCCGGCTCAGGCGCAGCGTCCGCGAGCTGGGCATCGCCGGCAACGTGCATTTCGTCGGCTATCTGCAGCGCGGTCCGGATCTGTGGGACTGCTATGCCGCGGGCGACGCCTTCGTGTTCGCGTCGCTCACCGAAACCCAGGGGCTGGTGCTGCTGGAGGCGATGGCGCTGGGCGTGCCGGTGGTCGCCGTGCCCGCCCTGGGCACGCGCGACGTGCTGGTCGAAGGCGAGGGCGCGCTGACGGCGCCGGCCGCGGCCGCCCCGTTCGCGGCCGCCGTCGAACGCCTGCTGCTGGACGAGCCCCTGCGCGGGGAACTCGGCCGGCGCGCCCGCGAGTATGCGCAACGCTGGTCGAACACGGCGATGTGCGAACGTCTGGTCGGCGTCTACGACAGCGTCATCGAGCAGGCGGCCGAGGGCGCGCCCGCGCTCAATCCGGCCTGACCGCCGCGGGCCCGTCGGGGCGCGATCCGATCACCGCGCTAGAGGCGCAACGGTAGCGGCTCGGCGTCACGCCCATGTAGTGGCGGAACTGCCGGGTGAAATGCGACGGATCGTTGAATCCCACCGTCCCGGCGATGTCGATCACGGACCGGCGTGAGCGGCGCAGCTGGTCGGCGGCGGCCTCGATGCGGGCGCGCTGCAGGTATTCGCGGAAGGTGCAGCCCTGCTCGCGCTTGAATGTGCGGCTGAATTCGAAGTTGTCCATGGCGCACAGCCGCGCCATCTCCGCCTGCGAGACCTTTTCCCGGAAGTGATCCAGGAGATGCCGCAGCGCCGGCTCGGTGCGCCGCGGCGACGGCGGTTCCGGCCGGTTCCGCTCGATCGGCAGCGGCGTGCGTTGCGGCATCAGGACTTGTCGGGGGCGCTGGCCGTGACCGGGCTTCAGGACCGGCAGCATGATGTTGAGCCGGCGCAGGATCTCACCGGTGCTCACCGGCTTGATGAAGCAGTCCCAGACGCGTGTTCGCAGGGCCCACACCAGCAGCTCGGCGGAGGGGGCGTCGGTAAGCATCAGGATCGGGATCGAAGGGTGCCGCAGCTTGGTCTTCTGGAGAAGATCGAGTCGGGCCCGGTCCGGGCGGTCGAAGTCGAAGCACAGGACGGCGGGCGCCAGTTCGGCGATCGCCGCGTCCAGGTGCGCCGGGTCGTCGCAGTGCCGGATACGGCAGTGGCCGGCCAGCCGCACGGCCGGGGATGCGGCCGGCTTGCCGTCGGTCATATCGATCCAGAGCAGCAAGGTCGACATCATCGGAAATGCCTCCGTGCGCGGGGCTGTGCCGAACTAGATGACGCCGGCCGCCCATCTATTCCAGAAATCTCTTCGCGCCGCAGAAAACTTCCAGGCCCGCAAATCACACCTAGAGCGGCATCCCCCTCCTCCGGTATTTGTTGGCGGCCGGACCACTGTGTCCGGGCGTCAGGATCCACAACAAACACGCAAGGGGTATCGGAGGATTCCACATGAAAACACAACAGCGCACTCTGCCGGCACTGCTCGCCGGCGGCCTCGCGGCCCTGCTGCTCGCCAGCCTGCCGGCCGACGCCGCCAGGCCGGCCGGCCGCACCGTCACACTGATCCAGTTCCAGGACATGCACGGCCATCTGCACCCGCACGCGGAGATCTTCCCGGACGGGCGCATGGACCCCGACAGCGGCGGCATCGCCAAGATCACCACGCTGATCAAACAGGTGCGTGCCGACAATCCGAACAGCCTGCTGCTCGCCGTCGGCGACACCACGCACGGCAGCGCCGAGACGACCTTCACCCTGGGCGATGCGATCATGCCCGCACTGAATGCCCTGGGCATCGACGCCTTCCTGCCGGGCAACTGGGACTTCGGCTACGGGCCGCGCGTCTACCGGCAGCGTTTCGTGGCCGGCGATTTCTCGACCGTGCTCGCGCCCAACAACCGCACCACCATGGCCTTCTACGACGGACGTCCGGGACATGAGGGCCAGCAGTGCAATACGCCGGGCGGCCTCAACGCCACGACCTACGCGACCTGCCACGTCACCAAGGCCAACTTCCCGGCCATCGCGATCAATCTCTACAACTACAACGAGGTCACGCGCACCATCACCGGCCAGACCCATCCCGGCTTCATCGTCAAACAGGTTGGCGACCTGAAAGTCGGCATCATCGGCATCACCAGCGACGTCGTGCCGCAGCAGGCGCAGGCCTTCAACGTCGGCTTCCGCTTCACCATGGGCTACAAGGAACTGCCGGAGAACATCGCCGCGGCCAAGGCCGCGGGCGCGGAGCTGATCGTGGTGCTCTCGGAACTGGGGCTGGCCAAGAACATCCAGCTGACCAAGGAGTTTCCCCAGATCAACGTGATGTTCAGCGGCCACACCCACGAGCGCACGCCGGAGCCGATCGTCATCCGGCGCGGATTGTTCGGCGAGAACATCGGCATCGTCACCGAGGCCGGGGAAGACAGTTTCCTCGGACGCCTGGACGTCACCGTCGGCCGCTTCGGACAGATCAGCGGCTACAGCTGGAACCTGATGGAGGCCGACAGCTCGGTGCCGGAGGATCCGGAGATGGAGGCGATCATCGAGCGGGAACGCGCGACCTTCGTCGCGGGGCCGGATTTCATGTGCCACACCTTCGGCCCCAACGGCTACCCCTTCGGCCGGGGACATGTGCTGTGCGATCCGCTGGAGACCGTCGTCGGCCATACCAACCCGACCATCGAGCGCTTCAACGTGCTGGAGGAGGTCGCCAACAACGTGATGGTGGACGCCTTCCTGGATCTCGCGCAGTCACTGGGCGAGACCGACTCCAAGGGCAATCCGCTCACCGACGACAACACGCTGTCGCAGACCAACGGCTTCCGCTTCGACGTGGTCGTGCTGGGCTCGGACGACGGCTTCTCGGGCGACATCACCCTGGGCGATCTGTACGACTACTATCCGATCGGCGCGACCGGCGCGCTGGCCGAGTTCACCGGCGGACGCCTGATGGATCACTGGGAGGGCGTGCTCAGCAACGTGTTCGACCCCAATCCGTACCGCCAGCGCGGCGGCTGGTTCCTGGGCTTCACCCACAACATGCACTTCGACATCCAGCTCAACGACGACTTCCCGCGCACCATCACCCAGGGACGCATCGAGGCCGTGACCATCAACGGCAGCAGGCTCGACGAAAGCAAGACCTACACGCTGGCGTCCTGCTATCCGCACGGGAACCCGATCGACGAGGTGTGCCGCACCACCGGTGCCACCAACGTGCGCTACATCCAGGGCACGGAACGGACCTACGGACCGGCCGATCTGTTCGGGCATCGTCCGCTGGACATCAACGGCCCGTGGCAGACCACGCCGCCGGTGAACTCGGAGAACATCTTCGATCCGCTGCGCTTCGCGGGCGGCGGGCCGCTGTTCCTCCAGGTGGCGCCCCACAACGCCTCGCATCCCGTCGATGCGCTGCGCCGCTATCTCGCCACCCACGTCATCGACAACAGCACCCACGGCCTGGGACGCGTGACGGCGCTGACCGGGGTGCCGGTCTCGGAATACGGCGGCGAAGGCATCGTCCAGCCGACGCAGGGCGCCGGTCCGGCCTGGATGAAACGGGTGTTCAGCCTGCTGCCCTGAACCGGAAGGGAACGGATCGCCCGGGCCGCGGGCGGTCCTGCGGGTGCGGCGGGTCTTGCCTGCCGCACCCGTTCCTACCGCGGGCGGACGAGCCGCGGGGGCGGCTGCGGCTAAGGATGGGTCATGTCCAGCGGCACGATCCAGGCGTCGTACTGCTCCGCCGTGACGTGGCCGGAGGCCAGCGCCGCCTCGCGCAGCGTCAGGCCTTCGCGGTGCGCCTGCTTGGCGATCTCGGCCGCCTTGTCGTAGCCGATGTGGCGGTTGAGCGCCGTCACCAGCATGAGGTTCCTGTTCAGGTTCTCTTCGATCTTCGGCCGGTTGGGTTCGATGCCGGCCGCGCAGTGGTCGTCGAACGCGCCGCAGGCGTCGGCCAGCAGCCCGATGCTCTCCAGCACGTTGTGCACCATCACCGGCTTGTAGACGTTCAACTGGAAATTGCCCTGCGTGCCGGCGAAGGCCACCGCCGCGTCGTTGCCGAACACCTGCACGCAGACCATGGTCAGCGCCTCGGCCTGGGTCGGGTTGACCTTGCCGGGCATGATCGACGAGCCGGGCTCGTTCTCGGGGATGATCAGCTCGCCGATGCCGCAGCGCGGGCCGCTGGCCAGCCAGCGCACGTCGTTGGCGAGCTTCATCAGGCCGCCGGCGAGCGTGCGCAGCGCGGCCGAGGTCTGCACCAGCGCATCGTGCGCGGCCAGCGCGAAGAACTTGTCGGGTGCGGCGCGGAAGGGCCGGCCGGTCAGCGCGGCGATGTGGCCCGCCGCGCGGTCGCCGAACTGCGGGTGCGCGTTCAGCCCGGTGCCGACGGCGGTGCCGCCGATGGCGAGATCGTACAGGCCGGGCAGCGCGTCGCGCACCGCCTGGATGCCGAAATCGAGCTGCGCGACCCAGGCGCCGATCTCCTGGCCGAGCGTGATGGGCGTGGCGTCCTGCAGATGCGTGCGGCCGGTCTTGACCAGATCGTGGTAGGCCCGGGCCTTGGCGGCCAGCGTGGCGCGCAGGCGCGCGACGGCGGGGAACAGCGCGCGTTCCAGCTCCTCGACCACGGCGATGTGCATGGCGGTCGGGAAGGTGTCGTTGGACGACTGGCCGCGGTTGACGTGGTCGTTCGGGTGCACCGGCCGCTTCGAGCCGAGGACGCCGCCGGCCAGCTCGATGGCGCGGTTGGAGATGACCTCGTTGGCGTTCATGTTCGACTGCGTGCCCGAGCCGGTCTGGAACACCACCAGCGGGAAGTGCGCGTCGAGCTTGCCGTCGATGACCTCGTCGGCGGCGGCGACGATCAGCGCGGCGATGTCCGCCGGCAGCTCGCCGAGTTCGGCATTGGCCTGCGCGGCGGCCTTCTTGAGGATGCCGAGCGCGCGGATCACCGGCCGCTGCCAGCGGAAGCGCGCGACGCCGATGGGGAAGTTCCGGATGGAGCGCTGCGTCTGCGCGCCCCAGTAGCGGTCGGCGGGCACGTCGATCGCGCCCATGGAATCGGTTTCGGTGCGGCTTGCGCTCACGACGGGCCTTTCGGGGATGCGGATTGGCCGTAGATGCTAACGCCTGGCCGCCGCGGTTTCCACCGGCGGAGACCGGTGGAGGGGGGCGGACTCAGGTCGCGTATCAAAGGGGGACAGACTCAAGTCGTGCATAAAGGGGGACAGACTCAAGTCTGTCCCCCGGACCCCAAGCCGCGTAGAAGGGGTACAGACTTCAGTCTGTCCCCCGGATCCGGACCCGCACGCATTAGAAGGGGACAGACTTAAGTCTGTCCCCTGTGGGGGGTTAAGTCTGTCCCCTGTGGGCGTCAAGTCCGTCCCCTGCGGGCGTCCCCGCACCCGCGACAACCGCCGGCACTCACCCCGCCGACTGCATCAGCGCCGTGCGCAGCGCCGTGAAGCGCCTGCGGTACTGCGCGGGCGTCAGGCCCACCTTGCGGCGGAACAGCCGGCCGAAGAAGCTCGCGTCCTGATAGCCGACCTCGGTGGCGACCGCCTCGATGGGCAGCTCCGTCGTCTCCAGCAGATGCTTGGACTCCTCCAGGCGCAGCGTGTGCACGTAGTCCATCGGCGACATGCCGGTCGCTTTCGCGAAGCGCCGCGCGAAGGAGCGCTCCGCCAGCCCGCTCAGCCGCGCCATCGCCGCCACCGGCGCGTCCTGTTCGTAGTGCTCCGCGATCCAGCTCTGGCAGCGCGCGATGAGTGCATCGTCGACCTGGCGGTTGCGCGTCAGCGCCGCGAACGGCTGCTGGCCGACGTGGTGCCAGTCGAGCAGGTGCAGGCGTGCCACGCGCATGGCCTCCTCGACGCCGAGGAAGCGCGCGATCAGGAACAGACCGAGATCGTTCCAGGAGCTGCCGCCGCCGGCCATGACCAGACGCTGGCCCTCGCCGGCAGTGACCAGCGCGCGGTTCGGATGGATGCGCAGGCGCGGATAGCGCGCGCCCATCGCGTCGCAGTACGCCCAGTGGGTGGTGACGTCCTGATCGTCCAGCAGCCCGGTCTCGGCGAGGATGAGCGCGCCCGAGCAGGCCGAGGCCAGGGTCGCGCCCCGGGCGTACAGCGTCTTCAGCCAGGCGGTCTCGGCGGGATAGCGGCCGTGCAGATCCTGCTGCGGCGGGACCATCAGATCGGGGATCACCGCCACCTGCGGCGCCGGGCAGTCGGCCAGCGCGCAGTGCGGCTCGATGCGCAGGCCGTTGACCACGCGCAGCGGCGCGCCGTCGGCGGAGACGATGACCGGCGCGATGAGCGGCCGCCCCGGCGCGCCGTTGACCACCAGATCCCAGTCCGCGCCGGCCGAGGCGAACAGGTCGTGCATGCCGTACACCGTCGAGGCGCTGGACTCGGGAACCGCGAGAATCGCTATGTGGAGCCGTGGGTCATCCGTGGACATGGCGGAATCGTCCGGTTTGCGTCCGGATCGACTTTAGTGCAATCCGGCGGGCAGGGGTAGTTTGTCGCCATGCAGGGACGGGACGCGTCCCGTCCGCGCACCACACGAACCCAAGGAGGATGCAGACATGACCCAGACCGCCACCACCGCCGCGCCGCGGACCGGCTTCGACCACGCGGCCGCCCAGGCCTTCGCCGGCCGCTTCCTGAACGCCCTCAACGAGGGCGCGCTGTGCCTGATGGTGTCCATCGGCCACCGCACCGGTCTGTTCGACAGCCTGCGCGGCCAGGCCCCCGCCACCAGCGAAGAGATCGCCGCCGCGGCCGGCCTGCAGGAGCGCTACGTGCGCGAATGGCTGGGCGCGCTGGTCACCGCCGGCGTGATCGGGCACGACCCCGCCACACAGCGCTACTGGCTGCCCGACGAGCATGCCGCCTCGCTCACGCGCGCCGCGGCGGCCGACAACATGGCGGTGTTCGCCCAGTACATCGCCGTGCTCGGCAGCGTCGAGGACGACATCGTCGCCTGCTTTCGGGACGGGGGCGGCGTGCCCTACGAGCGCTATCCCCGCTTCCACGAGGTGATGGCCGAGGACAGCGGCCAGTCGGTGCTCGCCGCCCTCGACGACCACATCCTGCCGCTGGTGCCGGGCCTGACCGCGCGGCTGGAGCGCGGCATCGAGGTGCTGGATCTCGGCTGCGGCCGCGGCCGCATCCTGCTGCACCTCGCCGCGCGCTATCCGCGCAGCCGCTTCACCGGCATCGATCTGTCGGCCGAGGCCATCGCCCACGCGCGGACCGAGGCCGGGCACCAGGGCCTGCGCAACGTCACTTTCGTCGCGAAGGATCTCAGCGACTACGACCGCAGCGCCGAGCCGGAGCGCTACGACTTCATCACCACCTTCGACGCCGTGCACGACCAGGCACGGCCGCTGAACCTGCTGAAGGGCATCCACCGTGCGCTGAAGGCCGACGGCGTGTACCTGATGCAGGACATCAGCGGCACCGGCCACGTGCACACCGATTGCGAGCATCCCATCGGCACCTTCCTCTACACCGTCTCCTGCATGCACTGCATGACGGTGTCGCTGGCGCAGGGCGGCGAAGGTCTGGGCGCGATGTGGGGCGAGGAGAAGACGCGCGAATACCTGGCGCGCGCCGGCTTCGGCTCCGTGGTCACGCACCGGCTGGCGCACGACATCCAGAACAATTGGTACGTGGTGGAGAAGTGAGCGGACTGTGCGCCGGCCCGCCCGCGCGTGCTCTTGCAACGGCTTCCCACAGCCGTCACCCCGTAGCGTAGAGGGGGACAGACTTAAGTCTGTCCCCCTCCCTGGTGCGCCCTGCGGGGCGGCGGGGTGCGGGCGATCAGTCCGCCAGGCCGACGTAGACGTTCTCCTGCGGGGCGGCGGGGTGCGGGCGATCAGTCCGCCAGGCCGACGTAGACGTTCTGCACGTCGTCGTCGGCGTCGATGGCCTCGAGGAAGGCCTCGACCTCGGCGCGCTCGGCCTCGCCGACGGTGACGGGGTTCTTCGGCCGGTAGCCGATCTGCGCCGACTGCACGACGAAGCCGTGCGCGGGCAGGGCGCGGCTCACGGCGTCCAGCTCGGTCGGCTCGGTGTAGAACCAGGTCGCGCCGTCGTCGCCGGGCTCGAGGTCGGTGGCGCCGGCCTCGATGGCGGCGACATCCGGATCGGCGTCGGCGGATTCCGGCACGGCCTCGATCATGCCCAGATGATCGAAGTCCCAGGACACCGAGCCGGAGGCGCCCAGCTGGCCCTTGCGGAACAGTACGCGGATGTTGGAGGCGGTGCGGTTGGCGTTGTCGGTCAGGCACTCGACGATCACCGGCACGCGGTGCGGCGCGAAGCCCTCGTAGGTGAGCTTCTCGTAGCTCACGCCCTCGTCGAGCAGCCCGGCGCCCTTCTTGATGGCGCGCTCCAGCGTGTCCTTGGGCATGGAGGCCTTCTTGGCCTGCTCCACCGCCAGGCGCAGGCGCGGATTCATGGCCGGGTCGGCGCCGTTGCGCGCCGCGACCATGATCTCCTTCGCCAGCTTGGTGAACATGCGGCCCTTGGCGTTGGCCGCCGCCTCCTTGCCCTTCGCTTTCCACTGTGCGCCCATCGGACGTCCTCGCTCTGCCTGCCGCGGCCGCTGGCACGGTTCGCGGGTGCGAACGGTACGGGCCGGGGGCGCGATTTTACCGGACGCGGCGGGCTCAGCGAAATGGCCGCGCGTGGGGCGCCGGTCAACCCAGCAGCGTTGGATTGAGCCGCCACACGACGAAGGTCAACAGCGCGGCGAAGCCGACCCAGGCCAGATAGGGCAGCAGCAGGGCGCCGGCCAGCGGCCGCACCCGCCAGAACGCGACCGTCGTCGCCAGCACCAGCGCCCACAGGAGCAGCGCCTCGGCGAAGGCCCAGGCCCCCAGCCGCCAGGCGAAGAACAGCCAGCTCCACAGCGCGTTGGCCGCCAGCTGCACGATGAACAGCGGCAGGGCCCCGCCCGCCGGGCCGAGCCCGCGCTCGCGCCAGACCAGCCAGGCGGCGACGCCCATGAGCGCGTAGAGCGCGCTCCACACCGGGCCGAACACCCGGCCCGGCGGCGCCCAGGCGGGGCGGGCGAGCGCCTCGTAGAAGGTGGCCGCCTCCACCGAGGCGAGGGCGCCGACGGCGGCGGCCGCGAAGGCGAGCACGAGCCAGGCGACGAGGCCGAGGAGCTGGACGGCGGGCGAGGTGTGGGGCATGGCGGCGGGATCGGGATGCGGTTGGCGCCCATATTACGGGGACACGAATGGCCTTTATCCTCGAACCCGCGACAACACCAATAACACCAATAACTGACAAGGACGGAGGCATAACAATGAAAAGAAGCATCGGGAGTCTGCTGTTCATCGGCTTGTGCGGCGTGATGACGGGTGCCCAGTCGGCGCTCGTCTACCAGTCGGACGGCCGTTACATCCACCACACTATGGCCGGCGGCGCCATCACGCCCGCTCCGGCCTACGCCGATTTCAACGCCGACTGGTGGGCGTGGGAAGCCGGTGCGTTTCAGACCAGCCAGCTCACCGCCACCGGCATGTCGGGCAACGGTTCGACCTACGCCGGTTTTGACGCCATGAGCTACGGCGCGGAAGCGACCAGCGTCTTTTCGGTCACCTTCGGTGTGGACCGGCCGACGGACTTCACGCTGACGGGCAGCCTGGATACCGGCTGGTGGGGCGGCGGCGACCTGTACGTGTCGCTGTCCGAGAACGGTACCGAGATCTTCCGCTACGACCTGTGGACCGACGTCACCGATTACGGCGTCAACCCGTTCGCCTTCGGCGGACAGTTCGCGACGGGCAACGTCTACGAGCTGGTGCTGTTGTCCTATTCCTGGGATTCCGATTATTACTACGAGACCTGGGATTTCGAGCTGACCACGACCGCCGTGCCGCTGCCGGCGGCGGTCTGGCTGCTCGGCTCGGGATGCCTGGGCCTGCTGGGCGTGGCGCGCCGCCGGCGTTCCTGAGCGCGTCGACCGGCGGACGGGGGCGCGCGTGTCCGCCTCCGTCCGCCCCCGCGTTCGGACCCGCAGCACGCATGCGGGGCCGCGATCCCCGGTTTCGACTTTCCGCGCCGACCCCGAGGAGGTGAACCGCCGTGCCGGCATTCGACGTGCATCCCATCGACATCGCGATCCTGCTCGCGTACGTCGTGGGCACGCGCATCGTCCTCGGCTGGTACTTCGCGCGCCGCACCTTCCGCGAGGGCGGCACCGAGAGCTACTTCCTCGCCGGAAGGCGGCTGCGCTGGCCGATCATCGGGCTGTCGTTCTACGTCGCCAACATGAGCGGCAGCACCTTCGTCGCCCTGCCGGCGAGCGGCTACCAGAACGGCATCGCCGTCTACAACTACGAATGGCTGCCGGCGTTCATCCTGGTGTTCTTCGCCGCGGTGATCCTGCCGTTCTACCTGCGCGAGCGCGTCTACACCGCGCCGCAGTATCTCGAGAAGCGCTACGGCCGGCGGCCGCGCCTGATCTTCACCGTCTTCCTGCTGCTGGCCAACATCTTCATCGACGCCGCCGCGGCGTTGTATGCCGGCGCCATCGTCATGCAGGTGCTGTTCCCCGACATCCCGCTGTGGGTGACCATCGCCGTCACCGCCGCGGCGGCCGGCGTGTACATCGCCTTCGGCGGCCTCGGCGCCGTGGTGTTCAACGACGCCATCCAGGCGACGCTGATCCTGCTCGGCGGCAGCGCCATCGCGCTGCTCGCCTGGGACGCCGTGCCCTCCTGGGAGGCGGTGCGGCAGAGCGCGCCGCCGGGCGGCCTCAGCCTGTTCCTGCCGGCCGACGATCCGGTGCTGCCCTGGCCCGGCATGCTGACCGGCGTGCTGATCATCGGCGTGTATTTCTGGTGCACCAACCAGTTCATGATCCAGCGCGCGCTGGGCGCGCACAGCCTCGAGGACGGCCGCCGCGGCGCCCTGTTCGCCGGCCTGCTGAAGCTGCCGAACCTGTTCATCCTCATCCTGCCCGGCGTCATGGCCACCGCGCTCTATCCCGGCCTCGACAACCCCGACCTGGTGTTTCCGGTCATGGTCTTCGACCTGCTGCCGATCGGCGTGCGCGGCCTGCTGCTCGCCGCCCTGGCCGCCGCGATCCTGTCCTCGCTGGAGGCCATCCTCAACTCCGCCGCGACCCTGTTCACCATGGACCTGGTGCGGGGCCTGCGCCCCGGCCTCGGCGAAGACCGCCTGGTGCGCATCGGCCGCGCCAGCACGCTCGCCTTCATGCTGCTGTCCGCCGCCTGGGCCCCGCAGATCGCGCACTTTCCGACACTGTGGCAATACCTCCAGTCCGTGCTCGCCTACGTCACCCCGCCCATCGTCGCCGTGTTCCTGTTCGGCTTCTTCACCACGCGCGCCGGCGCCACCGCCGCGACCGCGACACTGCTGATCGGCTGGACCGCCGGCGTCGCCGGCTGGATCGGCATCGAGATCATGCAGCTCGTGCGCCTGCAGTACCTCTACGCCTGCGGCATCCTGTTCGCGCTGTGCTGCGCGCTGATGGCCGTGCTGAGCCTGCCCGCACCATCCTCTGTACAACACGCGCGGCCGTCGCTGCGCGAACTGAGCCGGCCGTCGCGGCCGCACGCATGGTGGGGCGACTACCGCGTGCAGGCGGCGGCGCTGCTGGCGGTGACGGCGGGGGTGGTGGGGTGGTGGGGGTGAGGGGGGGACGGGGGGGGGGGGGGGGGGGGGGGGGGGGGGGGACGGGTGACGGCAAAGATCAATCGGCGTGGCTTGGGGGCGCGGTGGAAGCGTTGCCTGGGGCGTGAAGGGCGTGGTCAAATCGGGGTGGTGGGGGTGGGCTGCAGGGGAATACGCCGGTTGGTGCTGCGGCGGTATGTCGCTGGAGAAGGTAGGAGATGCCGCGTGAGCGGGGTAGCGGCCGAAAGGCGGTGCGCCAAGGGTTTGCGTCGGGGGAGAAATGATTCCGGCAGGGAGATATGCCGCGCCAGCGGTTTTGTTTTGCCGCGTGGGCGGTCTACTCATATGTTGGGCGTCACCAGAATCAGGAAGGTTTGAACATATGCCAATACCAGACCGAGAAAAACTTCGAGCTGAACTCGAAGTATCCGGAGAAAAAGAGGTCCGGGGAAAACTGGCCGCTGGGCTATACGGCGCATGGAAAGTCGAAACCATAAAGGAATGGCTGCGAGATCAAGAAGAGTCTCAGGGTTCTGTAGCGGCTGAAGAAGCAAGGACACATGTCAAACAGAATCTGACGTGGTCAAAAATCGGTGTGATTGCGGCAGTAGTAGGCGCGGTAGCCGCTGTGATAGCTATATGGTTCTAAAAATGGAGCGCCCACACTACTTCGGGCGTCTGAATAGGAGTGAGATAT
>JAJJPM010000197.1:0-31947 GCA_032907525.1 Gammaproteobacteria bacterium | reverse complement strand
TTTCGTGGCCATCATGTTTTCGCTTTTCTTTGCGCGCCTTCGCGTCCTTTGCGGTAAAAACATGTCCCGCCGATTCACCGCTCGTTGTGGCGGTCGCGTGCGGCCTTGGCGTTGCGGAAGACGCGCTCCAGTTCGGCGCCGTCGCCGGCGCGGATGGCGTCCGCCAGACGATCCAGATCGGCGCGGTAGCGGTCCAGCATGGCGAGCAGCGCCTTGCCGTTGGCCAGGCAGATGTCGCGCCACATCACCGGATCGCTGGAGGCGATGCGGGTGAAGTCGCGAAAACCGCCGGCAGCATACCGGAAAATCTCGTCCTCGTCGCTCATCCGCGCCAGGGTGTCGACCATCTGGAAGGCCAGCACGTGCGGCAGGTGGCTGGTGGCGGCCAGCACCTCGTCGTGGTGTTCCACGTCCATGCACTGCACCTGGGCGCCGGCGGTCTCCCACATGGCCTGTACGCGCGCGGTCGCGGCGGGCGAGGTCTCCGGCAGCGGCGTGAGGATGACCTTGCGGTCGCGGTACAGTTCGGCGAACGAGGCCGCCACCCCGCTCTTCTCGGTGCCGGCGATGGGATGGCCGGGCACGAACCAGGGCGGCACGCCGCCGAAGGCGCGGCGCGCGGCCTCGGCCACGCAGGCCTTGGCGCTGCCGGCGTCGGTCACCACGGCGTCCGCCGCCAGCGCCGGGGCGATGCTGCGGAACACGGCCTCCATCGCGCCGAGCGGCACGCACACGACCACCATGTCGGCGCCCTCGACGGCACGCGCCGCATCGGTGTCGAAGCGGTCGATCACGCCGAGATCGACCGCCTCCTGCAGATGCTCGGCGCGCCGTCCCGAGCCGACCACTTCGCCGCAATAGCCGGCCTGGCGCAGCGCCCGCGCCAGCGAGCCGCCGATCAGGCCGACGCCGATGACGCACAGGCGGCGGATCATCCCAGCACCTTGCGCAGCGCCGCGCCGGCGCGGCGGTTCTCCTGCGCCAGGCCGAGCGTGATGCGCAGATGGTTCGGCAGCCCGTAGTTGGCGACCGGGCGCACGATCACGCCTTCGCGCAGCAGCGCCTCGTACACCGGCGCCGCCGGCCGGCCGACGTCCACGCACAGGAAATTGCCGACGGAAGGAATGGCCTCGAGGCCCAGTTCCGTCAGCATCTCGTGCCACTGCGCCATGCCCGTCTGATTGAGCTTCTGGCTCGCCTCGAGATGGGCGCGGTCGGTCAGCGCCGCCGCCGCGGCGGTCAGCGCCAGGGAGTTCACATTGAAGGGCTGACGCACCCGGTTGAGCACATCGGCGACCTCGGGGTGCGACAGCGCGAAGCCGACGCGCAGGCCGGCGAGGCCGTAGGCCTTGGAGAAGGTCCGCGTCAGCACGAGATTGGGAAAGCTCGCCAGCCAGGGGATGCTGTCCGGGTAGTCGGGCTCGTTGACGTATTCGACATAGGCCTCGTCGAGCACCACGATCACCTGGCGCGGCACGCGCCACAGGAACGCCTCCAGCTCGTCGCGCTTCAGCCAGGTGCCCGTGGGGTTGTTCGGGTTGGCGATGAACACGAGGCGGGTCTTGTCCGTGATGGCCGCCAGCATCGCCTCGAGATCGTGCCCGTAGCGCGGGCCGCGCGAACCGTCGTGCGCCGGCACGACCCGCGCCGTGGCGCCGATGGCCTGGGTGACGATGGGATACACGGCGAATGCGTGCTGCGAGAACACCGCCTCGAGGCCCGGCTGCAGGAAGGCGCGCGCGATGATCTCGAGCACGTCGTTGGAGCCGTTGCCGAGCGTGATGCCCGGCAGATCGACGCCGTAGCGGTGCGCCAGCGCGCGTTTCAGATCGAAGCCGTTGCCGTCCGGGTAGCGCGCGATCTCGCCCAGGGCGCCGCGCACCGCCTCCAGCGCCGCGGGGCTGGGTCCCAGCGGATTCTCGTTGGACGCGAGCTTGATGGCGTCGCGCACGCCGTATTCGCGTTCGAGTTCACTGAGCGGCTTGCCGGGCTCGTAGGGCCGCAGCCCCTGAACGCCGGGCGTGGCGAGATCGCAGAAGGACATAAAGGCAGGGTCTAGGGGCTAGGGTCTAGGTTCTAGGATAAAGAACGGGCCGCTTTGGGCAGTTGTGCTATCACCGCTATCATAGCGTACTCATCCCCTAGCCCCTAGCCCCTAGCCCCTAGTCCCTAGCCCCTGCCCTTGGATAGGAGCCGAGCACCTTGAACAGGCTTGCGTGCTCTTCCAGCTCCTTGAGCGCCGCGGCGACGGGCGCGTCTTCGACGTGCCCTTCGATGTCGACGAAGAACACGTAATCCCAGATGCCGCGCCGCGACGGGCGCGACTCGATGCGGGTCATGCTGAGCCCGTGGCGGGCCATGGGCTCGAGCATGCGGTACAGCGCGCCCGGCTGATTCTTCACCGAGATCAGCAGCGAGGTCTTGTCCTGCCCGCTCCGACCGACGGCCTGGCGGCCGATGACCAGGAAGCGCGTCGTGTTGCCGGGCTCGTCCTCGATGCGGCCGGCCAGAGGCGTCAGGCCGTACAGCTCCGCCGCCGCCTCACCGGCCACGGCCGCCGCGCCGGACTCCTGCGCGGCGCGCCGTGCCGCCTCGCCGTTGCTGCTCACCGCGACGCGCTCGGCGCGCGGCAGATTCGCGTCCAGCCATTCCCGGCACTGGGCCAGCGCCTGCTGGTGGGCGTAGACGCGCTGCACGGCGCTGAGTCCGGTCTCGCGGCTGAGCAGATGCAGTTCGATGCGCAACGATACCTCGCCGCAGATGCGCAGCGGCGAGCGCAGGAACATGTCCAGCGTGTGGTTGACCACCCCCTCGGTGGAGTTCTCGATGGGTACCACGCCGTAGTTGCAGCCGCCCGCCTCCACTTCGCGGAACACCACGTCGATGGCCGGCAGCGCGCGCATCTGCACCGAGTGCCCGAACTGCTTGAGCACGGCGGCCTGGGTGAAGGTGCCTTCCGGGCCCAGATAGCCGATGGACAGCGGACGCTCCAGCGCCAGGCAGGCCGACATGATCTCGCGGAACAGGCGCGTGATCTCGGCGTCGTCCAGCGGACCGGCGTTGCGTTCGCGCACGCGCCGCAGGATCTCCGCCTCGCGCTCGGGACGGTAGAAGTCGTTCTGCTCGCCCTGCGCGATCTTCACCTGGGCGACCTGCTGCGCACAGGCGGCGCGCGCGCTGATCAGCTCCTGGATCTGGCGATCCAGGTCATCGATGCGCTCGCGCAGTGCCTGCAGTGTCGGCTTGTCGGTCATGTCGTCGATGGCCACTAAATCCACGAACAGCTATAAGGCTGAAGCGGGGACAGACTTAAGTCTAAGCGGGGACAGACTTAAGTCTAAGCGGGGACAGACTTAAGTCTAAGCGGGGACAGACTTAAGTCTGTCCCCTTTCAATCCAGATCCCCTATACCGTACGCACGGAGAGCACGCCGCCGATCGCCCGCAGGCGTGCGAGACAGGCGTCGTCCACCGGCGTCTCCACGTCCACCAGGGTATAAGCCAGTTCGCCGCGCGATTTGTTGAGCATGTCGATGATATTGTGGCCGGTCTCGGCGAGCGCGGTGGATATCTGGCCCAGCATGTTCGGGACGTTGGCGTTGACGACCGCCAGGCGGAAACCCTCGGTGCGCGGCATGTTCACCTCGGGGAAGTTCACCGAGTTGAGCACATTGCCGTTCTCCAGGAAATCGCGCACCTGATCGGCGACCATGACCGCGCAGTTCTCCTCGGCCTCCACGGTCGAGGCACCCAGATGCGGCAGGGTCACGACGCGCGGATGGTTCTTCAGCAGGTTGCTGGGGAAATCGCAGACGTAGGCGTAGACCTTGCCCGCATCCAGCGCCGCGACCACCGCCTGATCGTCGACGATGCCGTTGCGCGCGAAATTCAGCAGCACGACGCCCTTCTTCATGGACTTCAGGCGGTCGGCATTGATCATGTGGCGGGTGGCGTCGATCAGCGGCACGTGGAAGGTGACGAAATCGGACCGGTTGAGCAGATCGTCGACGCTGTTGGCCTGCTGCACCTCCGAGGACAGCTGCCAGGCGCGCTGCACGGTAATGTCGGGGTCGTAGCCGATGACCTTCATGCCCAGGGCGAGCGCGGCGTTGCACACCTTCACGCCGATGGCGCCGAGTCCGATCACGCCGAGCGTGCGGCCCGGCAGTTCGAAGCCGACGAAATTCTTCTTGCCCGCCTCCACCGCCTTGTTGATGGCGGCGTCGTCGCCCTGCTGGTTGCGCGAGAAGTCCCAGGCCTGGCAGATGTTGCGCGCGGCGAGCAGCATGCCGGCCAGCACCAGCTCCTTCACGGCATTGGCGTTGGCGCCGGGCGCGTTGAACACCGGAATGCCGAGCTTGCTCAGCTTGTCGACGGGAATGTTGTTCACGCCGGCGCCGGCGCGCCCCACCGCCTTCAGCGTCGCCGGGATCTCCATGTCGTGCATCTTGAACGAACGCAGCAGAATCGCATCCGGATGCTGGATCTCGGAGGCGATCTCGTAGCGGTCACGCGGCAGCCGTTCCAGCCCGACGACGGAGATGTTGTTCAGCGTAAGAATCTTGTACATGCGTATCGCCTTAAACCATTCATGGCCACGAAATCCACGAAACCCACAAAAATATGAACCTTATAAAAACAATCCCCAAGACACTTTCGTGGGTTTCGCGGATTTCGTGGCGCTTTTCATATCACCCGTTGCGCTTCTGGAAATCGGCCATGAAGTCGATCAGCGTGTCGATGCCGGCCTCGGGCATGGCGTTGTAGATGCTGGCGCGCATGCCGCCCACCGAACGGTGGCCCTTGAGCGCGACCATGCCGGCGGCCCTGGCCTCGGCCAGGAAGGTCTTGTCCAGATCGGGATTGGCCAGCACGAAGGGCACGTTCATCCAGGAGCGGCAGACCGGGTCGACCGGGTTCCGGTAGAAGCCGGAGTTATCGATCGCCGCATACAGCTTGTCGGCCTTGCGCTTGTTGGTCTCGGCGACTTTGGCCAGACCGCCCTGTTCCTTGATCCACTGGAACACCAGCCCGGCCAGATACCAGCCGTAGGTCGGCGGGGTGTTGTACATCGACTCGTTGTCGGCGTGGATCTTGTAGTCGAACATGGTCGGCGTGCCAGGCAGCGTCTCGCCGATCAGGTCCTCGCGGACGATGACCACGGTCAGGCCGGCCGGGCCGATGTTCTTCTGCGCGCCGGCGTAGATCAGGCCGAACTTGCTGACGTCGATCGGCCGCGACAGGATGGTCGAGGACATGTCGACGACCAGCGGCACGTCGCCCGCATCCGGCACCCAGTGGAATTCCACGCCGCCGATGGTCTCGTTCGGGGTGTAGTGCAGGTAGGCCGCGTCCTTGGACAGTTTCCAGTCGGCGAACGCCGGGATGGTGGTGAAGTTGCTCGCCTCCGAGGTCGCCGCGACGTTCACGCTGCAATACTTCTTGGCCTCGCCGATGGCCTTCTTCGACCAGGCGCCGGTATTGACGTAGTCGGCGGACTTCTTACCGCGCAGCAGGTTCATCGGGATCATCGCGAACTGGCTGCTGGCGCCGCCCTGCAGGAACAGCACCTTGTAGTTCGCCGGGATGCCCATGATCTCGCGCAGATCGGCCTCGGCCTGGGCGGCGATGGACATGAACTCCTTGTCGCGATGGCTCATCTCCATCACCGACATGCCGCTGCCCTGCCAGTCCATCATCTCCTCGCGCGCGCGCTGCAGCACGGCTTCGGGCAATACGGCGGGACCTGCACTGAAATTGAATACGCGTGCCATTCTCTTCCGACCTCTATTTCAGGAAAACACTTAACCACAAAGGACACGAAGGACACAAAGGATGACTATTTCAAAAAACTTCGTGCCCTTTGTGTCCTTCGTGGTTAAACGTATTTAACCAGCGGCCTCGCCTTCATCACCGGATTCGTCCTCCGGCTCGACGATGCGCTCCAGACCGACCAGCTGCTCCTCGTCCGACAGGCGGATCAGGCGCACGCCCTGGGTATTGCGGCCCATCTGCGAGACCTCCTCGGCGCGGGTGCGCACCAGGGTGCCGGCATTGCTGATCAGCATCAGTTCGTCGGATTCGGCGACCAGGATCGCGCCGACCACCGGGCCGTTGCGCTCGTTGGTCTGGATGGAGATCACGCCCTGGCCGCCGCGGCCGTGCACCGGGTAGTCCTCGATCGGGGTGCGCTTGCCGTAGCCGTTGGCAGTGGCCGTCAGCACCTGACCTTCGTCGACGATGATGAGCGCGATGACCTTCTGGCCATCCTGTAGCTTGATGCCGCGCACGCCGCAGGCGGTGCGGCCCATCGGGCGCACGTCGGTCTCCTTGAAGCGGATCGCCTTGCCGGCATCGGTGAACAGCATGACGTCGCGCTCGCCGTCGGTGATGGCGACATCGACCAGCTGATCGCCGTCGCGCAGCTCCACGGCGATGATGCCGCTGGTGCGCGGCCGCGCGAAGCCCGACAGCGGCGTCTTCTTGATGGTGCCGCTGGTGGTGACCATGAAGACGTACTTGTCCTCGCTGAACTCCCGCACCGGCAGCACGGCGTTGATGCGCTCGCCCTCTTCCAGCGGCAGCAGGTTCACGATCGGCTTGCCGCGCGCGGTGCGGCCGGCCTGCGGCAGCTGATAGACCTTCAGCCAGTAGGCCTTGCCGCGGCTGGAGAAGCACAGGATGGTGTCGTGGGTGTTGGCGATGAACAGCTTGTCGACGAAATCCTCTTCCTTGACCGTGGTCGCCGCCTTGCCGCGTCCGCCGCGCCGCTGCGCGCTGTACTGGGTCAGCGGCTGCGCCTTGGCGTAGCCGGCGTGCGACAGCGTGACCACGACGTCTTCCTCGGTAATGAGGTCTTCGAGGGTCAGGTCGACATGGTCGACGTTGATCTCGGTGCGGCGCTTGTCGCCGAACTGCTCGCGGATCTCGACCAGCTCGCTGCGGATCACCTCCATCAGCCGGTCGGGGCTGTTGAGGATGGCCAGCAGCTCGTCGATCCTGTCCAGCAGTTCCTTGTACTCGCCGACGATCTTGTCCTGTTCCAGGCCGGTCAGCTGGTGCAGGCGCAGCTCCAGGATCGCCTGGGTCTGCGCCTCGGACAGGCGGTAGCCCGCGTCGGTCAGGCCGAAGCCGGTGGCCAGATCGTCCGGTCGCGAGGCGGCGGCACCCGCGCGCGCCAGCATGTCGGTGACCATGCCCGGTTCCCAGGCACGCCCCATCAGGGCGTCGCGGGCCTCGGCGCGGCTCGGGGACTGCTTGATGACGGCGATGATCTCGTCGATGTTGGCGAGCGCGACCGCCAGGCCTTCCAAAATGTGCGCGCGCTCGCGTGCCTTGCGCAGATCGAACACCGTGCGCCGCGTCACCACCTCGCGGCGGTGGCGGATGAAGGCCTCCAGCATCTGCTTGAGGTTCAGCAGCCGCGGCTGGCCGTCGACCAGCGCGACCATGTTGATGCCGAATACGTTCTGCAGCTGGGTCTGCTGGTAGAGGTTGTTCAGCACGACGTCCACGACTTCGCCGCGCTTGAGCTCGATCACCATGCGCATGCCGTCTTTGTCGGACTCGTCGCGCAGGTTGCTGATGCCCTCGATCTTCTTGTCCTTGACCAGCTCGGCGATCTTCTCCAGCAGCCGGGCCTTGTTGACCTGGTAGGGCAGCTCGGTGACGACGATGGTCTGCCTGCCGCCCTCCTCGCCCTCGATCTCGGTGCGCGCACGCACATAGATGCGGCCGCGGCCGGTGAGATAGGCCTCCTGGATGCCGCGCACGCCGTTGATGATGCCGGCGGTCGGGAAGTCCGGACCGGGGATGTGCTCCATCAGGGCGCGGATATCGAGATCGGGATCGTCGATCAGCGCCACGCAGGCGTTGATCACCTCGGTGAGGTTGTGCGGCGGGATGTTGGTCGCCATGCCGACGGCGATGCCGGCGGAGCCGTTGATCAGCAGGTTCGGCAGGCGCGTCGGAAAGACCGAGGGCTCCTTTTCCGACTCGTCGTAGTTGGGGACGAAGTCGACGGTCTCCTTGTCGATGTCGGCGAGCAGCTCGTGGGCGATCTTCGCCATGCGCACTTCGGTGTAGCGCATGGCCGCCGGGGCGTCGCCGTCGACCGAACCGAAGTTGCCCTGACCGTCGATGAGCATGTAGCGCAGCGAGAACGGCTGCGCCATGCGCACGATGGTGTCGTACACGGCGGTGTCGCCGTGCGGATGGTATTTACCGATGACGTCGCCGACGACGCGGGCGGATTTCTTGTAGGGCTTGTTCCAGTCGTTGCCCAGCTCGCTCATGGCATAGAGCGCGCGCCGGTGCACCGGCTTCAGTCCGTCGCGCACGTCGGGCAGCGCGCGTCCCACGATCACGCTCATGGCGTAATCGAGGTAGGACTGTTTCATCTCGTCTTCGAGATTGACGGGCAGGATTTCTTTGGCGAATTCAGCCATCGACGGGGGGCCGGTCCTTACTATTATTTATGTGCTTCCGGTCGCGGCGGGACATCTCATACCGCCGGACAGGCGCTAAACCGGCGACATCTTAGCATAGGCGCCCACCCACTGCATCTCATGAAAAACGCCTCAGAGCGGGTCTCAGAGCCTCAGACGCGAAGTCGCCGGGATCAGGCGCGGGCGCTTCGGGCCGGTCCGCCCATCAGCGCGGCCATCTTCGCCGGCGTGGGACGCTCGACGACGCCGCGCTCGGTGACGATGGCGTCCACCAGCTCGGCGGGGGTGATGTCGAAGGCCGGATTCCAGGCCGCCGCGCCGCCGGCGGCGACCGGCTGACCGCCGAGCGCCAGCACCTCGGCCGGATCGCGCTGCTCGATGGGTATCTGCGCGCCGCTGGCGATATCCATGTCGATGGTGGAGGTCGGCGCGACCACCATGAAGCGCACGCCGTGATGACGCGCGTTCACCGCCAGGCTGTAGGTACCGATCTTGTTGGCCACGTCGCCGTTGGCGGCGATACGGTCCGAGCCGACGATCACCCACTGCACGCTGCCCTGCCGCATGAGATGCGCGGCGGCGGCATCGGCGAGCAGCGTCACCGGAATGCCGTCGCGCACCAGTTCCCAGGCCGTCAGCCGCGCACCCTGCAGCCAGGGCCGGGTCTCGTCGGCGTACACTGCCTCGATGCGGCCGGCCGCCCAGGCGCTGCGGATCACACCCAGCGCCGTGCCGTAGCCGCCGGTCGCGAGCGAACCGGTGTTGCAGTGCGTCAGCACGCCGCGCGTACCGGTCAGCAGCGCCGCACCGAGTTCGCCCATGCGGCGGTTGGCGGCGATGTCCTCGGCATGGATGGCCTCGGCCTCCGCGCGCAGCGCGGGCACCGGGTCGCCATCGATGCCGGCGAAGCGGCTGCGCATGCGCGTCAGCGCCCAGAACAGATTCACCGCCGTCGGCCGCGATGCCGCCAGGCTTTCCATGTCGGGCCCGATGGCCTCGCGCCATTCCGGCCCGGACGCCGCATAGGCCCGCCGCGCCGCGAGCACGACGCCGTAGGCCGCCGCGATGCCGATCGCCGGAGCGCCGCGCACGACCATGTCGCGGATGGCACGGGCCACCGACGCGGCATCATCGCAGTTCAGGTAATCCTCGCGGGCCGGGAGATGGCGCTGATCGAGCAGCACGAGTCTGTCGTCCTGCCAGGCGACCGCGCGGATGGTGTCGTGACGTGTATCCATTTCGTCCATTGAACTCGGCTGCGTTGCGCGGGGTCGGGCACGGCCGGTATCCGCCTCGGGCATCTATACTTCTCCATGCCGGCGGAGCCGTGAATTTCGGATTCTGGCATAGATCATCCTGGCTTGGAACCGGCCTACGCTGGTAGTCTATGCTAACCTGGATTATTCATGAACGACCTGCTGCGGACGCCGATATGCCTGACAAGACAGCGCGTGCTCCCTCCAGGTGCTCGACATACTGTCGAGTATGCCTGCGCGCCTTCCGGTCCGCGCCACGCTGTCTTGTCAGGCAGCTCGACGCCCTCGCTACGGCAGTTCATGAATAGTCCAGGCTAGATCCGACCACCCTGGTCCGTACCTGCACCGACACTACAAATAATCAAGGAGCATCAAAAATGCGCAAATCCCTCATCAATCTCGCAGTGGCCGCAGCCTGTGGCGGCCTCGTTATGAGCACGGCCGCCAGCGCCCACGAAGGCGGCATGGCGAACGAAGGCTATGTCGGCGACTCCAGCGGCCACCTCGTCCTGGACGGCTCGGGCGACTGCGTGCGGACCAGTTCCTGGACCAAGGAACTGGCGCTCGCCGAGTGCGATCCGGACCTGGTGCCGAAGCCCGAACCCGTCGTCGAGGCGGCCCCGGCTCCGGCCCCCGCGCCCGCCCCGCAGGCCGTGACCGAATCCGTCTCGCTGAGCGCAGGCGCCCTGTTCGACGTGAACAAGGACACGCTGAAGCCGGCCGGTCAGGAAGAACTGCGCACGCTGGCCGCCCGCATCAAGACCATCAACATCGAGCACATCGACATCGCCGGCCACACCGACAGCACCGGCGCCGAAGCCTACAATCAGGATCTGTCCGTACGCCGCGCCAACGCGGTGAAGAACTTCCTGATAGATCAGGGCATCGATCCGCGCATCATGTCGACCATCGGCTACGGCGAGTCCCGCCCGATCGCGGACAACCGCACCTCGGCAGGCCGCGCGCAGAACCGCCGCGTCGAGGTCACCCTGCGCGGAACCCGTCCGGCAAACTGATCGCGATCCCCACAATCGATCAGGTCGTCTTCGGCCGCCGCGAGGCGGCCGAAGCGTTTCAGAGGACGGCAAACCGCAGGAGAACCGCATGGACAAGCTCGCCGAGCTCATCACCCCCGAAATGCTGCAGACCCACGTAATCCCCTGGGCGACCCGCGTCGCCGTGGCGCTCGCGATTTTCGTCATCGGCCGCTGGGTCGCGATGTGGCTGTTGTCCGCGGCCCGCCGGCTGATGCGCCGCGGTGGCATGGACGACATGCTCGTCACGTTCGTATCCAACATCGTCTACTTCATGCTGCTGGCGGTGGTCGTCATCGCCGCCCTGGATCATCTCGGCGTGCAGACGACCTCGCTGCTCGCCATCGTCGGCGCCGCCGGCCTGGCCGTCGGGCTGGCGCTCAAGGATTCGCTCGGCAACTTCGCCTCCGGCGTGCTGCTGATCGTCTTCCGTCCCTTCCGCGTCGGCGACTTCATAGAGGCGGCCGGCACCAGCGGCATCGTGCAGGCCGTGAACGTCTTCAGCACCGTGCTCGCCACCGGCGACAACCGCGAGGTCATCGTTCCCAACGGCCAGATCTACGGCGGAACCATCGTCAATGTGACCGCGCGGCCGACCCGCCGCATCGATCTGGTCTTCGGCATCGGCTACGGCGACGACATCCGCACCGCCAAGCGCCTCATCGAAGAGGTCATGGGCCGGGACGAGCGCATCCTGGCCGAGCCTGCGCCGGCGATCTCGCTGGCGGAACTGGCCGACAGCAGCGTCAACATCAATGTCCGGCCCTGGGTGAACACCGGCGACTACTGGGCGGTGCGCTCCGATCTGCTGGAGAACGTCAAGGCGGCCTTCGACGCCAACGGCATCAGCATTCCCTTCCCGCAGCGCGACGTGCACCTGCATGGGGCCGACGCGGCCTGATGCGTACGTCCGGGTTTTCGGTATACTGGCGCGCAAAATCACCGACCCCGGCCCATGCAGACCGTCGACACCCTCATCCATGCCGCCTGGATCGTCCCCGTTGAACCGGACGACCGCGTCCTCGGCGACCACAGCCTCGCCATTCACGAGGGCCGCATCCTGGCGGTGCTGCCGGCGGAGGAGGCGCGCCGACGGTATCGCGCCGCGACGGAGATCGAACTGCCGGCGCACGCGCTGATCCCCGGTCTGGTCAACGCCCACACCCATGCGGCGATGACGCTGCTGCGCGGCCTGGCCGACGACCTGCATCTGATGGACTGGCTGCAGCATCACGTCTGGCCCGCCGAGGCGCGCTGGGTGAACGAGGAATTCGTCCAGGACGGCACCGAGCTCGCACTGGCCGAGATGCTGCGCAGCGGCACCACCTGCTTCAACGACATGTACTTCTTTCCGGAGGTCACGGCGCGGACCGCCGCGGCCGCCGGCATGCGCGCCACGGTGGGCCTGATCCTGATCGACTTCCCCACCAGCTATGCCGGTGACGCCGACGACTATCTGGCCAAGGGACTGGCACTGCACGATGCCTACCGCAATCATCCCCTGATCCGCACGGCCTTCGCACCGCACGCACCCTACAGCGTCTCGGACGCACCCTTGGCGCGGGTGCGGGTGCTCGCCGACGAACTCGACATCCCCGTCCACATGCACGTCCACGAGACCGCGCACGAGGTCGAACAGGCGATGGCGCAACAGGGCCGGCGGCCGCTCGCCCGCCTGCAGGAACTCGGCCTGGTATCACCCCCTCTCCTGGCCGTGCACATGACCCAGCTGACCGATGCCGAGATCGGGCAGTGCGCCGCCGCCGGCGTCAGCGTGGTGCATTGCCCCGAATCCAACCTCAAGCTCGCCAGCGGCTTCTGTCCGGTGCAGCGCCTGCTGCAGGCGGGCGTGAACGTCGCGCTGGGCACGGACGGCGCGGCCAGCAACAACGACCTGGACATGCTCGGCGAACTGCGCACCGCCGCGCTGCTCGCCAAGGCGGTCAGCGGCGACGCCAGCGCGCTGCCCGCATACCAGGCCCTGCGCATGGCCACGCTGAACGGCGCCGCCGCGCTCGGCCTGGGCGATCGGATCGGCTCGCTGGTGCCCGGCAAGTGGGCGGACGTCTGCGCCATCCGCCTCGACGACGTCGAATCCGCCCCCCTCTACCATCCACTGTCGCAGATCGTCTATGCCAGCGGCCGGCAGCAGGTCACGGACGTCTGGGTCGCCGGCGAGCACCTGCTCAAGGACCGCGTCCTGACCCGTCTCGACGAGGCCGACATCCTGGCCCGCGCCCGCCGGTGGCAGGCGCGCATCGGCGCGGCGGACGCCGAAAACAACGCCTGAGTTCGCGTAGGGTGCGTCGAGGCGAGGCCAGACGCGCGATCTTCGGTGCGTCGCTACGCCGACGCACCCTACAGCCCTTTGTGGTGACTATACCTACACAAAGATGCCCGCAACGAGTTATCCTCACGCCCATGCCCCACGCCGCCCACAACGTCGACCCCGCCGAGATCGCCAAGTTCGAGGAACTGGCGGCGCGCTGGTGGGATCCGCACAGCGAATTCAAGCCGCTGCACGACATCAACCCGCTGCGGCTGGACTACATCGACCGCCTCGAGCCGCTGAGCGGCAGGCGCGTGCTTGACGTCGGCTGCGGCGGCGGCCTGCTCAGCGAAGGCATGGCCGCGCGCGGCGCGCAGGTCACCGGCATCGACATGGGCGAGGCGCCGCTGTCGGTCGCCAAATTGCACTTGTACGAATCCGGCCTCGAGGTCGACTACCGGCAGATCACCGCCGAGCGCATGGCCGAGGAACATCCGGGCGCCTTCGACATCGTCACCTGCCTGGAGATGCTGGAACACGTGCCCGCGCCCGATTCGGTGATCGCCGCCTGCGCGCGCCTGGTCAGGCCCGGCGGGCTGGTGGTGTTCTCGACCATCAACCGCAATCCGAAATCCTATCTGCTTGCCATCGTCGGCGCGGAATACGTGCTGCGCATGCTGCCCAAGGGCACGCACGATTTCCGCAAATTCATCCGTCCCTCGGAACTCGACGAATGGGCACGCGCCGCGGAACTCGAACTGTGCGACATCACCGGCATGAGCTACAACCCGTTCACCGCGACCTACAGCCTGGGCCGCGACGTCGACGTGAACTACCTCGCCGCCTATCGCCGCTGAATCGTTTCGCTCACAGAAAGATTTTTGGCCACGGAATCCACGGAACGACACGCAAAACATTCATTGCCTGAACCCGGCATCATTCCTTCATAGTCGGATTTCCGGGCTTTTAAAATAGAACCTATCTCAAAATGCATCTCGGCCGCCCATGCGGCGTTGCGGGGCCTGCTCCGGTGCTCATTTATTCCGTATAAACTCCGCTCCTCGCAGGCCCCGCGCCTTGCCTGGACGCCCGATCTGCGATTTTGAGATAGGTTCTAGGTCTTTTCCCGTGTCATTCTGTGTGCTTCCGTGGCCAAGATGATTTTTCAGGAACCCCGGCGATGCGCATCCGCACTGTCCTCTTCGATCTCGACGGCACCCTGCTCGACACCGCGCCCGATCTCGCCTTCGCCCTGAACGAGACCCTGCGCGAGTTCGGTCAGGCGCCGCTGCCGTATGAGGCCATCCGTCCGGTGGTCTCGCACGGGGGCATCGCCCTGATCAGGCTCGGCTTCGGCCTCGGTCCGGACGACGAGGGCTATCATCCGCGACGCCGCCACCTGCTCGACACCTATCGCACCAACATCGCACGCGCGACCCGCCCGTTCGCCGGCATGATCGAAGTGCTGGACACGCTGGAGCGACAGGGACTGAACTGGGGCGTGGTGACCAACAAGCCCGCCTGGCTGACCGAACCGCTGCTGCAGGAAGTCGGTCTGTTCGAGCGTGCCGCCGTCGTGGTCAGCGGCGACACCCTCGACGAACGCAAACCCCATCCCGCGCCCATGCTGCTCGCCTGCGAACGCGCCGGTTCGCAGGCGCACGAATGCCTCTATGTCGGCGATGCCAGGCGCGATATCGAGGCCGGCCGCAACGCCGGCATGGCCACGCTGGTCGCGCTGTTCGGCTACATCGGCGACGACGATCCGCACGGATGGGGCGCGGACGCGCTGGTGGAGCGGCCCGAGGACATTCTCGCCTGGCTCGGCGTCACCAGACCGTAGATGGCGTTATCCGCGCCCGGCATACGCACTTTCCGGACGGGTCCGGCCTACCCTCCCCCGCCCGCACCAATGCTATGATGCCGGCCATGCCGATACCGCCCGTCGATCCGACCGTCTTCATCCTCGCCGTGATGCTGGCCGCCCTCCTGGGGGGGCTGCTGGTGTATATCGTGCAGCACCGCAGGCAGACGGCGCTGCGCACCGAAGTGACGCGATTGGAAGCGGAACTCACCGTCGAGCGGCGCCGTGCCGAAGAGCGGCTGGCCTCGCTGGAGGACGCACGCGAACAGCTGCGCGAGACCTTCGGCGCGATGGCCAGCCAGGCGCTCAAACACAACAGCGGTGAGTTTCTGAAACTGGCGCAGGAGAATCTGCGCGCCTTCCAGGCCCACGCCGAGGGCAGCCTCGGCCAGCGCGAAAAGGCCGTCGAGAATCTGGTCAAACCCATCCGCGAGGCCCTGGAAAAGGCCGAGGCGCAGATCCGCCGCATGGAGAACGAGCGCAAGGAGGCGTACGGCTCGCTGACCAAGCACCTCGAGACCATGGCCGAATCCCAGCGTCTGCTGCAGGGCGAGACCCGCAGCCTGGTGCAGGCGCTGCGCCGCCCCGAGGTGCGCGGCCAGTGGGGCGAGTTGACGCTCAAGCGTCTGGCGGAGCTCGCCGGCATGGTCGACCGCTGCGACTTCTTCGAACAGGAGGAGGTGCAGACCGACGCCGGCCGTCAGCGCCCGGACATGATCGTGCGCATGCCGGACGACCGCGAGATCATCGTCGACGCCAAGACGCCGCTGGACGCCTATCTCAATGCCATCGAGGCCGGCGACGACGAAAGCCGCCGGCGCGAACTCGAACGGCACGCGCGCAAGGTGCGCGAGCGCGTGCGCGAGCTGTCTGCCAAAGCCTACTGGCAGCAGTTCCGCCGGGCGCCGGACTTCGTCGTGCTGTTCATCCCCGGCGACCAGTTCCTGAGCACGGCGCTGGAATACGACCGACAGCTGCTGGAGGACGCGCTGGCCGCCAAGGTGATCCTGGCGACGCCGACGAGCTTCGTCGCCCTGCTGCGCGCCGTCGCCTTCGGCTGGCGCCAGGACGCGCTGACCGAGAATGCCGAGATCATCCGCAAGGTCGGCGAAGATCTGTACCAGCGTCTGGCCACCTTCGCCGAACATCTGACGAAGATCGGCAGAAGCCTGGATGCCAGCGTCAACGCCTACAACAAGGCCGTCGGCTCCTTCGACAGCCGCATCCTGCCCGGCGCCCGCAAGTTCACCGAGCTCGGCATCGCCTCGAAGGCGGACATCGCCGAGCCGGAACAGATCGAACGCGCCGCGCGGACCGTGCAGCCGAACGACGCCGGCGACCAGGCCGATATCCCTGATGAGAGCCAATGAACCCAAAAACCACTTCAGCCACGGAAGCACACGGAAGAACGCGGACAAGATCCCAGGCTTCATACCACGGCCGACACCACCCGCCAGAGGCTGGGGCAGGGCCTCGCGATGCGGTTTCATTTCCGCGTTCTTCCGTGTGCTTCCGTGGCAAATAGGGTTTTCAGGATGAATACGGAGCCGTCGTCGCTCGCGTTCAGTACCACCCACGTGCGTATGACGTTGTCCACGCATGCCTGACCGCGCGCTCGAACGGGCCTACGCCGACTGTCTGGCCATCGCCCGTTCCCATTACGAGAACTTTCCGGTGGCGTCGTGGCTGCTGCCGCGCGCGCTGCGCAGGCCGGTGGCGGTCATCTATGCCTTCGCGCGCCAGGCCGACGATATCGCCGACGAAGGCGATCTCTCCCCCGAGGCCAGGCTCGCGCTGCTGGCCGAATTCGACGGGATGCTGGACGGCATCGCCGCGGGCGCGCCGCAGACGACGTCTCTCGGCCTGGCGCTCGCCGATGTCGTCGGCCGCCATCGGCTGCCGGTCGGTCTCTTCCGCGATCTGCTGAGCGCCTTCCGCCAGGATGTCACGCGGAAACGCTATGCGGATTTCGGCGAAGTCATGGACTATTGCCGGCGCTCGGCGAATCCCATCGGCCGCCTGCTGCTGCAGCTGCTCGGGCGCACCGATGCCCGCGACCTCGCCTGCTCCGATGCCGTCTGCAGCGCGCTGCAGCTCATCAATTTCTATCAGGACCTCGGCCAGGACTATGCCGAGAACGGGCGCATCTACATTCCACAGGATGAAATGGAGCGCTGCGGCGTGGACGAATCCCACTTCCGCGAGCGGCGCACGGACCTGGGCATGCAGCGGCTGATGCACGGCCAGTACGAGCGTGCCTTCCGCCTGCTGCGCGCGGGTGCGCCGCTCGCGCAGTGCCTGCCCGGCCGCTTCGGTCTCGAACTGCGCCTGACGGTGCTGGGCGGGCGTCGCATCCTGGAACTGCTCGACCGGAACCGCGCGGACGCGTTCGCGCGGCCGCGACTGGCGGGCGCGGACCGGGCGAAGATCGTCTGGCAGGCCCTGCGCCGGCGCTGATGCCGGCGAGCGACCGATCGTTTATGCTTGCCCCCATGTCCGCCCAGCCCCGCCCCAGCGAACCCTTCGACTACTGCCAAGCCAAGGCCGCAGCCAGCGGCTCGAGCTTCTATTACGCCTTCCGCTTCCTGCCCGAGGCACGGCGCCGCGCCATCGTCGCCCTGTACGCGTTCTGCCGTGAGGTCGACGATGTCGTCGACGAATGCAGCGATGCGGGCGTCGCGCGGCTCAAGCTGCAGTGGTGGCGCGACGAATTGCAGCGTACCTTCGCCGGCACGCCGCAGCATCCGGTCGGCCGGGCGCTGGCCGAACAGATCCGTATCTACAACCTGCCGCAGGAGTATTTCCTCGAGATCATCGACGGCATGGAAATGGACCTGGACCGGCACCGCTACGCGGCCTTCAAGGATCTCGCGCTGTACTGCTATCGGGTCGCCGGCGTCGTCGGCCTGCTGTCGGCGGAGATCTTCGGCTACAGCAACCGCCAGACCCTGAAATACGCCACCCGGCTGGGCACCGCCTTCCAGCTGACGAACATCCTGCGCGATGTCGGCGAGGACGCGCGCCGCGGCCGCATCTACATACCGGTGGAGGACATGCGCCGCTTCGGGGTGAACGAGCAGGACATCCTGAGCTGCCAGCACACCCCGCGGATCGAGCGGCTGCTGGCCCATCAGCTCGAGCGGGCGCGGCAGCATTACCGCGACGCCCTCGCCCTGCTGCCGCCCGAGGACCGGCCGGCGCAGCGGGCCGGCCTGATCATGGCGGAGATCTATCAGGCCACGCTGGACGAGATCGAACGCGACGGCCTGCGCGTGCTGGAACGCCGTGTGGCCCTGACGCCCCTGCGCAAGCTCTGGATCGCCTGGCGCACCGCCCGCCGGGAAAGCCGCGCCGTCCCCGCCGATGGCTGACGCCGCTGCGACACCGCCGCCGGTTCTCGTGATCGGCGGCGGCTGGGCCGGCCTGTCCGCGGCGGTGACGCTCGCCCATGCGGGCCGTCCCGTCACGCTGATCGAAGGGGCGCGGCAGCTGGGCGGACGCGCGCGTTGCGTGCGCTTCGGTGATCAGCGCGTCGACAACGGCCAGCACATCCTGGTGGGCGCCTATCGCGCGGTGCTGGGGCTGCTGGACACGCTGGGCGTGCCGCCGGCCGAGGCCTTCCGACGCATGCCGCTGGATCTCCACCTGCGCAGTCTGCGGCGGGCCGACCTGCGCCTGCGCGCCCGGCGGCTGCCGGCTCCGCTGCACCTCGCCTTCGCCGTCCTCGCCGCCCGCGGCCTGCCGCCCGCATCGCGGCTGCGGCTGGCGCGCTTCGCCGCGCGCCTGCTGCGCCGGCGCATCGGCCTGGACAGCGACATCAGTGCCCAGGCGCTGCTGCTCAGCGAAGGCCAGGACGCGCGTCTGGTCCAGGCGCTGTGGAATCCCCTGTGCCTCGCCACCCTCAACACGCCGCTCAACGAGGCCTCGGCGATGCTGTTCCTGGAGGTCCTGCGGCGCACCTTCGGCGGCGATGCGCGACAGGCCGACCTGCTCATCCCGCGCACCGACCTCGGCGCCCTGCTGCCGGAACCGGCCATGGAGTTCATCGAACGCCGGGGCGGCAGCGTCGTCCTCAACCGGCGCATCCAGGGTCTGGAGCTGGACGGCGAGCGCCTCGTCGGTGTCCGCTGGCGGGGCGGCGCCTGCCCCGCGACGCAGGCCATCCTCGCCGTGCATCCGACCATGTGCCGGCGGCTGCTGATGCCCCATCCTCCGCTGGCGGCGATCGCCGCCCGGATCGGCGAGCTGCGTCACGAACCGATCACGACCGTCTACCTGCGCTATCCGGAACCGGTGCGCGTCGACGCCACGCTGCAAGGCCTGCAGGACGGCATCGGCCAATGGGTATTCGATCGCCAGGTCACGGGGCTGCCGGGAACCGTCGCGGTCGTGATCAGCGGCCGCGGCGATCATCTGTCCCTGCCGCCGGAGGCACTGGCCGCGCGTGTGGGCGCGGAGCTCGCCGTGCTGCACCCCGACTGGCCGGCCGCGATCGACCACCTGGTGATCCGGGAGAAGCGCGCCACCTTTGCGGCCATCCCTCACGTCGACCGCATCCGGCCTGCCCCCCGGACCCCGGTGGCCGGACTGTGGCTGGCCGGCGACTTCACCGCCACCGGCCTTCCCGCCACCCTCGAAGGTGCCGTGCTGAGCGGCCGGCGGGCGGCCGCGGGTATCCTCGACGAACGCTAGAAGACCTCCCAACCCCACTGGTTTACTCAACTTTTCCGGTCCGGCGCCGACAAGGGCCGAGGCAGGTCATGTTCGGAAACGGGCGGCCGGGAAAGCCGCGCAGTGGGCCGAGGTAACTCTCCGTGGAAAAGAAGGTCGACAGCAGGGATCTCAAACCGGGCATGTACGTCGCGCGGCTCGACCGGCCGTGGGTGGAGACGCCGTTCCTGTTTCAGGGTTTCCGCATCCACACTCAGCACGACATCGCCGAACTGCAGCATCACTGCCGCTTCGTCTACATCGACATCGAACGCGGCGAGCCCGCCGCCCGCTACCTCGATGACAATCCGGCCGGCACCCGCACCGCCGATACCCAGCTGCGCGACATCTGCCGCTCCGCACCCGGGCGTCCCGTCTACCAGGACACCGTGAGCGTCGAAGAGGAGCTCGCGCCGGCGCGCGACAGCCACCGGACCGCATGCGACCGGATCGGCAACATCCTCGACGACATCCGCGCCGGCCGCAAACTGAACGCACGCGAGGCCGAACAGGCCGTCAGCGGCATGATCGAGAGCATCCTGCGCAATCCCGACGCCTTCATGTGGCTCACCAAGCTGAAGGACAGGGATTCGTACACCTACGCCCATTCCATCGATGCCTGCGCCCTGGCCATCACCTTCGGGCGCCACCTGGGCCTGCCGCGCCAGGAACTGCAGCAGGTCGCCGTCGGCACGCTGCTGTTCGACATCGGCAAGATGAAGCTGCCCGCCGATCTGCTGGAAAAGCCCGGGCGGCTGACCGATGCGGAGTTCACGCTGATGCAGGCGCACGTCGAACACAGCGTCGGCCTGATGACCGACAGCAAGGACATCTCGCGCACCTCCATCGAGGTCGCCTACAGTCATCACGAGCGCCATAACGGCAAAGGTTATCCGCGCCGCCTCACCTCCGACCAGACCTCCGTGTACGGCAAGATCGCGGCCATCGTCGACTGCTATGACGCCATCACCAGCGACCGGCCCTATGCAGTCGCCGTCTCGCCGCACGAGGCGATCCGCAGTCTGTACGAATGGCGCAACGTCGATTTCCAGGAGGAGCTCGTCGAACAGTTCATCCAGTGCCTCGGCGTATACCCCACCGGGACCCTGGTCGAACTGAACACCGGCCAGGTGGGCATCGTGCTGTCGCAGAATCGCGTGCGCCGCCTCAGACCCAAGGTCATGCTGGTGCTGAACGCCGACAAGGACGCCTACGAGATCGCTCCGACCGTCGACCTGATGCTCGAAGAGTCCGAAAGCCGGAAACTCGAAATCGCCCGTTCGCTGGAACCGGGTGCCTACGGCATCGATCCCGCCGCCTATTTCCTGTGACCGGCACCGACATGGAACGCGACCCGCTGACCGGCCTGCCGGACCGCCACACCTTCTTCCGCCGCCTGGAAGGCCAGATCAAATGCTGCGGCCAGTTCGGCGATCTGCTCGGCGTGGTCGTCGTCAATCTGCGCCGCTTTCGCGACATCAATCGGGAGTACGGCTACAAGGTCGGCGATGCCTTGCTGCAGGAAACCGCCAACCGTATCCGCGATGCGCTGCGGCAGTCCGACACCGTCGCCCGCATCGGCGCCGATGAATTCGCGCTGCTGCTTCCCGGCCTGATCAATCCCGGCCACGCCCAGCTGGCCGCCCACAAGATCAACCAGGTCCTGAGCGAACCCTTCCCGATCGGCGACCTGCGGCTGCGGCTGCGCAGCTACGCCGGGATCGCGCTCTTCCCCCATCACGCCGCCAACGGCCAGCAGCTCATGCAGGCGGTGGACCGGGCCCTCGTCGAGGCACGCGAGAGCGCCGTATCGTGCGAGTTCTTCAATGATCAGCTGGCGGCCGCCAAGCCTTGCCTGCTGGCACTGGAAACGGATCTCGAGGATGCCATCGACAGCAACGAGCTGCGGGTATATCTCCAGCCCCAGCTCGACCTCGAACGCGGGCGGGTAGTCGGCTTCGAGAGCCTGTCACGCTGGAACCATCCGCAGCGCGGCGAGATACCGCCCGACCAGTTCATCGGCCTGGCCGAACAGACGGGATTGATCGAGTCGCTGACGCTCTGGTCCCTGAAGGCCTCGCTGCACCACCTGCGCATGCTGCAGCATCTGCAGCCGGATCTCACGGTCGCGGTCAACCTGTCGCCGGGCATTCTGCATCACGAAGACATCATCGAGCTCATCCAGCAGGCGCTGGCGGTATGGAACACGCCGCCGCGGCAACTGGTGCTGGAGATCACCGAAGGCGCGATGATGCAGCAGCCGGATCGCGGCATGGACGTACTGCGGCGTCTGCATGCGCTGGGCGTCGGGCTGTCGATCGACGATTTCGGAACGGGCTATTCATCGCTCGCCTATCTGAAGCACCTGCCGGTGGACGAGATCAAGATCGACAAGTCCTTCGTCCGCGATCTCCATCGGGACACCGACGACGAGAAGATCGTGCGCACCATCATCTCGCTCGCGCACAACTTCGGCATGCGCGTGGTGGCCGAGGGCGTGCAGGAGCGTTCGACCCTGGAGCGGCTCTCCGATCTCGGCTGCGACTGCGCCCAGGGCCACCACATCGCGCCGCCGCTGCGCGCCGACGACGCCGCCGCCTGGCTGACCCACCCCGGCGAGCACCTGCAGGTCCCCGCAGGACCGGGCCGCGCCGCCGGCCGCCGATAAGCCCGCAACGATGGCCGCACGCTCCAGAAGCTTTCTGATCAAGAGACTTGCTCGGGCAAGGGGGACAGACTTAAGTCTGTCCCCGCCCTGTCCCTTTTCCGTGTGCTTCCGTGGCAAAAATCGGCATTTATTAGGATAATGCCGGCTCCTCCAGCCAGACCGACGAGCCGGCATGCCCGAATACACGCCCCCCCCGGACCTGCTGTCCGGCCGCATCATCCTCATCACCGGCGCCGGCGACGGCATCGGCCGGGCCGCCGCCCTGGCGTGCGCGGCCCATGGCGCGACCGTGGTGCTGCTGGGCCGGACCATCCGCAAGCTGGAAGAGACCTACGACCAGATCGAACGGGCCGGCCACCCGCAGGCCGCGATCTATCCCATGAACCTCGAAGGCGCCACGCCCAAGGACTACGACGACCTCGCGGCCACGCTGGAGACCGAGTTCGGGCGCCTCGACGGCCTGCTGCACAACGCCGCGCTGCTCGGCGCCCTGTCGCCCATCGCGCACCAGGACGTCGAACTCTGGTTCAAGGTCATGCAGGTGAATCTGAACGCCCCCTTCCTGCTGACGCGCGCCTGCCTGGGACTGCTGATGAAATCGCCCGACGCCTCGGTGCTGTTCACGTCCGACAGCGTCGGCCGGCAGGGGCGCGCCTACTGGGGCGCCTACGGGGTGTCGAAGTTCGGCATCGAGGGGCTGAGCCAGATCCTGGCCCAGGAGATGGAGACCAACACCACGGTGCGGGTCAACACCATCAATCCGGGGCCGACCCGTACGCGGCTGCGCACCAATGCCTACCCGGGGGAGAACGCGCTGACCCTGCCGACGCCGGAAAGTCTCATGCCGGCCTACCTCTATCTGCTCGGCCCCGACAGCCGCGGCGTGACCGGCCGGCAGTTCGACGCGCAGAACTTCGACTGGCCGGCGGCCGGCGGTCATTGAGCGCTTGGGGACGATCCCCGTGTCCACCGCGACAGGGGATATGTCACTGGCCCCGGGCCGGCATCACTCCATCAGATCGACGTGGACACCCTGGGCCTCCAGGGCGTCGGCGCGCGCCTGGATGAAGCGCTGGAAGCTCGGCTGTTCGCGGTAGGCGCCGGAGGCCACGTAGTCCAGCACCGACTGGATGTGGAACGCCTTGAGGTAGGCCTCGGCGCGGAACACCTCGCGGCCGTCCGTATCGAACAGCACCACCGTCGGTGCGTACTGCACTTTGAGATCCTTCGCCCATTGCCCGGACGTGGTCCTCACGCCGGCCGGCGTGGTCACCGGCGTCCTGCCCCACATGTCCAGCAGGGCCACATCGAAGCGCTCAAGCAGGGCCCGGCTCTCCGGGCGTTTCAAGATGTCCAGATGCAGCTCGTCGCAGGCAGCGCATTCGGTCTGTTCGAAGAACACCGCCAGCGGCTTGCCGGAAGCCAGCGTGCCGAGCTCGTAGGGTGGCTGGAGGTAGCCGGGCTCCTGGTGCAGCCTGCCCTGGGCCGGCGCGGGTTCCACCTCGGCCAGATAGTCCCGGAACGACTGCTTCTCCTCGGCATGCGAGCCGACGTAGTCGAGCGCCGCCATGAAGCGATGCGGCGGGTAATAGCCGTTGACCCGCAACGCGACCTCGCCGGACTCGTTCAGGAACAGCAGCGTCGGCGTGAACATCACCCGCAGGTCGGCGGCGAACTGCTTCTCGGTGGTCATTCCGCCAGAGAGGTCGGTCACTTCGCGGTCGCCCCACATGTTGATCGCGATGACATCGAAACCGGATCGCGTCTTCTCCACCACGTCGTGCAGGGCGAAATTGGTGTTCAGCAGCTTCTCGCAATACGGGCAGCCGTCCTGGTAGAAATACAGCACCACGCGCTTGCCGGCGGCCGTGGCCTCGGCGATATCCTCGCGGATGTCCAGGAAGGAGTTCTTGAACCACGCCGGCTTCTCGTGATAGCCGGGGTTCACGAGCCCGGGCCCCAGCGTACCGGCGGGAGTGCCGGCCTGCGTCTCCGCGCGCATCTCCGCCGGCGCCTCGCCGTGCGCCACCAGCGGGAGAAGAACCAGTCCAACTATGTGCAACAGTCGCCGCATCATCCGTTTACCTCCATGGGACCGGGAAAGGGGCCGGACTTGGGGACAGGGCAAAGGGGGGACAGACCTAAGTCAGCCTCCCGACACCATCGGAGACTGGGGACAGACTTAAGTCTGTCCCCTTTCTCCATCCACCCCATGCTCGCACCGTCCGTCCGCGCTCCGCAAGGCGCGGAACGGGGGCGTCGAATCCCGAATGATGGACAGCCGGCACGGCCGTCGAATTCCCTTCAGCGGCAAAAAACCCCCTCCCCCGTGCCCCGAATTGCGAGCCAAATAATTGGCGACCTTTGGGCGCCCCCAAAAAATACCGGTAGTAAATTGAATTTAGGAGGTTTAATCTAATGACGTCGCCGGTTGGCACGGATCTCGCAGTCTGACAGACTCGTACCGACACCGGTTCACTGCAATGGCGCTGCCGATGCAAACCCATGCCGACAATTTGAAGATCATCGCACCGGAACCGCCGAGCGCGGACGGCGCGTATGTCGCCGATGATCTCGCCGATCGTCTGCTGCAGATGACGCAGTCGCTGCAGACCACGCTGGACATCCCGCTGCTGCTGGAACTGTTCCGGCAGCAGACCGAGATCAGCGTGCCGCTGGACGGTCTGGAATACGAGCACGCAGAACCGGGACTGGAGCATCGACTCGGCGAGCGCGCCCGCCACACGGCGCGCTACACCCTCAAGCTCGGCGACCTCGATCTCGGCAATCTGGTGTTCCGGCGCCGGACGAAATTCGGTGAGGACGAGACCATCGTCCTCGAGAAACTGCTGTGCTGTCTGCTGTATCCGCTGCGCAACGCCCTGCTCTACCGCGATGCGCTCGCGCTCGCGCAGAAGGATTCGCTGACCGGCATCTGCAACCGCTCCGCCTTCGATGACGCGCTCCGCGCCGAAGTCAACCTGGCGCGCCGCCACGACACGTCCCTGTCGCTCGTGCTGTTCGACATCGATCACTTCAAGCGGATCAACGACAAGTACGGCCACACGCAGGGCGACAACGCCATCCGCGCCGTGGTGCGCTGTGCCCAGCAGTGCGCGCGCAACACGGACATGCTGTTCCGCTACGGAGGTGAAGAGTTCGTGATGGTGCTGCGCAATACCACGACGGAAGGCGCCTATCTGCTGGCCGACCGCATCCGCCGCAAGGTGGAGAAGCTGGAATGCCAGGGCGAGCGCAAGCCCGTCGTCATGACCATCAGCGCCGGCGTCGCCTCGCTCACCGACGAGGAAACCGCCGAGCAGCTCTTCGACCGCGCCGACCGCGCGCTCTATGCGGCCAAACACGCGGGCCGCAACCGGGTCCAGGTGGCCGAATAACGCCTTTCCGGCAAGATCTGCCGGATAGCCACGAAACCCACGAAACCCACGAAAAATTTCTTGGGGTGTGGGAGCCAGCAACCCGTATAACCGGATTTTCCAGTAAACGCGGAAAGCGCGGACTTAGGCAGCTCTGAGTGTCGGTTGATACCGCGGGGCATCGGTACCCGCACACAGTCGACGACGGCGCCATACCTCAACAACATCGATATCGTCCGTGTTTTCCGTGGCCCCTTTTGGCTTTCGAGGGTTTCGTGGATTTCGTGGCCATAATCTTTTTTGCCCGTATTCTTTTCCGCAGCCGGTCTCAGTTTTCGTGGCTCGGGCAGTGCCGGCGCAGGCAGCACGCCGCGCACAGCGGTCTCACCCGGCAGTGATGCTTGGCGTGCACCACGATCAGCGCGTGGAATTCGTTGAACAGCGCGGTATCCGGCCCGAGCGCCCGCTCGCAGGCGTGGCGCAGCGTCTCGTAGCCTTCGTCGCCCTCGATCAGATTCAGCCGTGCGAACAGCCGCCGCGTATAGGCGTCGATCACGAACACCGGCCGCTCGAAGGCGTACAGCAGCATGTCGTCGGCGGTCTCCGGGCCGACGCCGTCGACGGCCAGCAGCGCGTGCCGCAGCGCCGCCGTGTCCTGCCGCGCGAGCACCGGATATTCCCCCGCCTCGCGGTACCAGCGGCAGAAATTGCGCAGCCGGCGCGCCTTGACATTGAAGTAGCCCGACGGCCGCAGCCATTCGGCCAGACGGCCCTCGTCGACGGCGAGCATCGTGCCCGGATCCAGTGCGTCGTTGGCGATGAGGTTGGCGATGGCACGTTCGACGTTGGTCCAGGCCGTGTTCTGGGTGAGCACGGCGCCGACCATGATTTCGAAGGGCGTGTCGCCGGGCCACCAGTGCTGCGGACCGTAGCGTTCCAGCAGCCGGTCGAAGACCGCACGCAGCCGGCGCGGAGGCAGCCGCAACGCCATGGAGGTTCAGCGCTGCCGCGTGCGGGGACCCGGCCGGGCTCCCGGTCCCGGGCCTGAACGGGGTCCGCCGGGACGGGCCCCGGCCTTGCGCCCGGTACGCGGGGCCTTGCCGGCATCCTCGCGGGATGGCTGGCGACCCGCATCGCGCCCATCGGGGCGGGCCGGACGCTTGTCGGACGGCTTGCCCGTCCGCGCCCGCGGCGCACCGGTGTCCCTGGCGGGCGCCGCGCGCCGCGGTGCCGGCATGCCGGCCGCCTGGCACAGCGCGCGCACCTCGTCGGGCGTCAGCTCGCGCCATTGCCCGGCCGGCAGCCGCCGGCCGAGTTCGATCGGTCCGTAGCGCACGCGGATGAGGCGGTTGACCTGCACGCCCTGCGATTCCCACAGACGCCGCACCTCGCGGTTGCGGCCTTCGGCCAGCACGACGTGATACCAGTGATTGGCGCCGTGGCCGCCGGCATCGCGCAGCGCCAGGAAGCGGGCCGGCCCGTCCTCGAGTTCCACGCCCGTCACCAGGCGTTCGAGAATCAGCCCGTCGATCTCGCCGAAGATGCGCACGGCATATTCGCGCTCCAGTGCCTGGGCGGGATGCATCAGGCGGTTGGAGAGCTCGCCGTCGTTGGTCAGCAGCAGCAGGCCGCTGGTGTTGATGTCCAGACGACCGACCGAGATCCAGCGGCCCTGGCGCAGGTGCGGCAGATGTTCGAAGACCGTCGGACGGCCCTCGGGATCCTTGCGGGTGGTGAGTTCGCCGATCGGCTTGTGGTAGGCGATCACGCGCAGCTCGTCGGGCGGCGCGATGGAGACCGGCTTGCCGTCCAGCAGGATGGTCTCGGTGCCGGCGATCTGCATCCCCAGCACCGCGGGCACGCCGTCGACCTGCAGACGGCCGGCGCTGATCCAGCCCTCGATCTCGCGACGCGAGCCCAGACCGGCACGCGCCAGCACCTTCTGCAGCCGTTCAGCCATGATGACGTCCCGCGACCGGCCTCAGTGCAGCGTCTCGGGAACGCGGACACGCTCCAGGTCGACTTCGACGGGCTGGAAGTCGGTGTCGTCGGGCAGCTGCGGCATGTCGATGGCCGTCGCATCGCCGACCGCCGCCAGCGCCTGGCGGCCGCCCGGCTCCAGCACGCCGCCGAAATCGAGCTCGGCGTTGATGCTGTCGATGTCGCGCAGCTCCGCCAGACTCGGCAGGCTCTCCAGCGACTTCAGGTTGAAGTAGTCCAGGAATTCGCGGGTGGTGCCGTACATGGCCGGCCGGCCGGGCACATCGCGATGGCCGACGACGCGGATCCATTCGCGTTCCTGCAGGGTCTTCATGATGGAGGTGCTCACGCTCACGCCGCGGATGTCCTCGATCTCGCCGCGGGTGATGGGCTGGCGGTAGGCGATCAAGGCCAGCGTCTCGAGCAGCGCGCGCGAATACTTCGGCGGCTTCTCCTCCCACAGGCGCGACACCCAGGGTTCCATCGACTGCCGCACCTGGATGCGGAAGCCGCTGGCGACCTCGATCACCTCCAGGCCGCGGTCGGCGTAGTCACCGGCGAGTTCCTCCAGGGCGGCGCGCAGCGCCGCCTTGTCGGGGCGTTCGGATTCGGGGAACAACGTGCCCATGTCGTCCAGCGACAGGGGCCGGCCGGCCGCCAGCAGCGCGGCCTCGAGGATGTGCTTGAGAGAGATGTCGGTCATGATCGGTCGTATGTCGGACGGAAAACGGGTCAGGCCTGCGCGCCCTCGGCGGTCGGCTGGTAGTCGGCGGGCAGTTCCGCCTCGCCGCCGCGTGCCTTGACGTAGATGCGGCCGAAGGCGTCCGCCTGGATCAGCTCCAGCAGCGATTCCTTGATCAGCTCGAGGATGGCCAGCAGCGTCACCACCACGCCCATGCGCCCCTCCTCCACCGTGAACAGCCGCTCGAACTCCACGAACTCGGTCGCCGTCACGCGCGCCAGCACGTTGGACATGCGCTCGCGCACCGACAGCGCCTCCATCTGCACATGGTGATGGGTGAACATCTGGGCGCGCTGCATGACCTGCTTGAAGGCGACCAGGATCTCCTTGAGATCCACGTCCGGCACCTGGCGGGTGAGCTGGCGTTCGGGCACGGGCGCGGCGGCGGGGAACACGTCGCGACCGACCTGCGGCAGCGCATCGATGTCCTCGGCGGCCTGCTTGTAGCGCTCGTATTCCTGCAGACGGCGCACCAGCTCGGCGCGCGGGTCCTCCTCCTCGCCTTCGGCCTCGGCCGAGCGCGGCAGCAGCATGCGCGACTTGATCTCGGCGAGCATGGCGGCCATGACCAGATACTCCGCGGCCAGCTCCAGGCGCAGTTCCTTCATCAGGTCGATGTATTCCATGTACTGCCGGGTGATGGCGGCGATGGGGATGTCGAGGATGTCCAGGTTCTGGCGCTTGATGAGGTACAGCAGCAGATCCAGCGGCCCCTCGAAGGCCTCGAGGATGACCTCCAGCGCATCCGGCGGGATGTACAGATCCTGCGGCAGCGTGGTCATCGCCTCGCCGTGCACGATGGCGAAGGGCATCTCGACCTGCTGCGGCGCTTCGCGGGGTTCCTGCGGATTCGGCGTATCGCTCATCGTTGTATCTCGGGCTCGCGCCTCCGGCTGACATCCCGGCCGATTCTACCCGAACGGGACGGTCCCTGCCGGGCTAATTGGCGAAGTGAGTTTTTATTTATAATTCAATCCTATTACGGAACGAACTTCCTGCAATGTCTCGCGGGCCACGTCGCGCGCCTTGTCGCAGCCTTCCTCCACGATGCTGCGCACCAGCCCGGGGTTGGAGACGTACTGCTCGGCACGCTCGCGGATCGGTGCCAGTTCCGCCAGGACGGCATCGACGACCGGCTGCTTGCAGTCCAGGCAGCCGATACCGGCGCTGGTGCAGCCGGCCCGCACCCAGTCGCGCACGCCGTCGTCGGAATAGACCTGGTGCAGCGCCCACACCGGACACTTCTCCGGCGTGCCGGGGTCGCTGCGCCGCACCCGCGCCGGGTCGGTCGGCATGGTGCGGATCTTCTGCCGCACCTGCTCCGGATCCTCGCGCAGGGCGATGGTGTTGCCGTAGGACTTGGACATCTTCTGGCCGTCCAGGCCGACCATCTTCGAGGCCGGCGTCAGCATGGCCTGGGGTTCGGGCAGGATGATACGGCCGCCGCCCTCCAGATAGCCGAACAGGCGCTCGCGGTCGCCGATGGTGAGGTTCTGCTGTTCCTCCAGCAGGGCGCGCGCCACCGCCAGGGCCTCGGCGTCGCCCTGCTCCTGATAGCGGGTGCGCAGATCGCGGTAGAGGCGCGCGTTCTTCTTGCCCATCTTCTTGATCGCGGCCTCGGCCTTCTCCTCGAAATCCGGCTCGCGGCCGTAGAGATGGTTGAAGCGCCGCGCGACCTCGCGGGTCAGCTCCACGTGCGCGACCTGGTCCTCGCCGACCGGCACGCCGCTGGCGCGGTAGATGAGGATGTCGGCGCTCTGCAGCAGCGGATAGCCGAGGAAGCCGTAGGTCGCCAGATCGCGCTCCTTGAGCTTCTCCTGCTGATCCTTGTAGGTCGGCACGCGCTCCAGCCAGCCGAGCGGCGTGATCATCGACAGCAGCAGATGCAGTTCCGCGTGCTCCGGGACGCGCGACTGGATGAACAGCCGTGCAACGCCGGGATTGACGCCGGCCGCCAGCCAGTCGATCACCATGTCCCAGACGTTCCGGGCGAT
Organism: Gammaproteobacteria bacterium; assembly: GCA_032907525.1. Classification (GTDB taxonomy): domain Bacteria; phylum Pseudomonadota; class Gammaproteobacteria; order Thiohalobacterales; family Thiohalobacteraceae; genus JAHJQQ01. Next base: position 1,607 of record JAJJPM010000197.1, on the reverse strand, counting down.
GATGCCGGACTCCTCGTAGTGCGTGGTCAGCGCATGCCAGTCGGCGACGAAGAAGAAGCATTCGTACTTGTGCTGCAGTGCCACCCAGTTCTTCAGCACGCCGTGATAGTGGCCGAGATGCAGCTGGCCGGTGGGCCGCATGCCCGACAGCACGCGTCCGTTGTTCGGTATGACGGAATTCAAGCAGTGCTCTCCATAGTTCTGAATGCAAACATCGCGGTCCGTTCTCAGATACCCACCAGAAGCACCAGCATCCGTTCCAGCGCCATGATGGGCGGACCGATGATCGTGCCCAGCACGCCGGTGATCATCAACGCCACCAGGATGAAGAAACCGTAGGGCTCGACGCGGCTCACCTGCCAGGCGAGCTTGTCGGGCAGCAGGCCGACCAGCACGCGCCCGCCGTCGAGCGGCGGCAGCGGCAGCAGATTCAGCACCATGAGGATCAGGTTGAGCAGTATGCCGACCTTGCCCATCAGGATCAGCGGGACGGAAAACCAGGTGCTCGCGGCGCTGAGCGCCAGACCCAGCTTCGCGATCAACGCCCAGATCACGGCCATGCCGAGATTCGCCAGCGGTCCGGCGACGGCGACGATGGCCATGTCGCGCTTGGGGTGACGCAGATTGCGCCAGTCGACCGGCACCGGCTTGGCCCAGCCGAAGATGAAGCCGCCCGCAAACAGCAGAATGGCGGGCACCAGCACCGTTCCCACCGGATCGATGTGCTTCAGGGGATTGAGCGTCAGGCGGCCGAGCATCTGCGCCGTCCGGTCGCCGTAGCGCAGGGCCACCCAGCCGTGCGCGACCTCGTGCACCGTGATCGCGAACAGCAGGGGGAGGGCCGCGATCGCGGCGTATTGGATGAGGCTCAGACCGTGCATCGGCGCAGTATACCCGCATTCGGCCGCGGGCCCGACACCGGGGAGCGGCGTATCACAGGAACACGTCCGTGGTCCCCAGCCCTTCGCGCAGCACTTCGGGCGCGTCCTCGGTCATATCGATGACCGTGGTCGGCTCGGGCCGGCAGCCGCCGCCGTCGATCACCAGTCCGACCTCGTGCTCGAGACGGGCGCGGATGACCTGCGGATCCGTCTCCGGCAGATCCTCGCCCGGCAGGATCAGCGTGGAGCTCATCAGCGGTTCGCCGAGCTCCTCCAGCAGCGCCTGGGTGATGGGATGGTCCGGGATGCGGATGCCGATGGTGCGCCGCTTGGCGTGCTGCAGCCGGCGCGGCACCTCGTGGGTGGCCTTGAAGATGAAGGTGTAAGGACCCGGCGTATGCGCCTTCAGCAGCCGGAAGGCGGTATTGCTCACCTTGGCGTAGGTGGCGATCTGGGACAGATCGCGGCACATGAGGGTGAAATTGTGCTTGTCGTCCAGACGGCGGATACGGCGGATGGTCTCCATCGCACTCTTGTCGCCGATGACGCAGCCGAGCGCGTAGCTCGAATCCGTCGGATAGGCGATCACCGCGCCCTCGCGCAGGATCTCCACGGCCCGGCGTATCAGGCGCTTCTGCGGATTCTCGGGGTGGATCTCGAAATACTGGCTCATCGGGATTCGGGATTCGGGATTCGGGATTCGGGATTCGGGATTCGGGATTCGGG
>JAJJPM010000196.1:0-8123 GCA_032907525.1 Gammaproteobacteria bacterium | reverse complement strand
TCCAGCGGCAGGCCGTCGGGTGCCGCCAGCGGTGCGGCGGGAACGGCGCCGGCGACGGGGTCGGCGGGTACGGCGGGTGTGGCACCGGGCAGGTGCAGATCGGCGACCCCGATGGCCTCGCCCTCGCACAGGGTCAGGGCGCGTTCCAGAATGTTCTCGAGTTCGCGCACGTTGCCGGGGAAGCCGTAGTCGGCCAGGGCGGCGAGGGCGTCGCCGCTCAGTCGGACCCGACGGCCTTCCTGGCGGGCCAGGCGTTCCAGGAAATGTCCGGCGAGCCGCGTGATGTCGCCGCCGCGCTCGCGCAACGGCGGCACCTTGAGCTCGATGACGTTCAACCGGTAATAGAGGTCCTGGCGGAAGCCGCCGGCCTGTACCAGCTCGGTGAGGTTTTTGTGCGTTGCCGAGAGGATGCGCACGTCCACGCTCACCTCGCGCTGCGCACCGACGGGCCGCACCGCCTTTTCCTGGATGGCGCGCAGCAGCTTCACCTGCATGTGCAACGGCAGCTCGGCGACCTCGTCGAGGAACAGCGTGCCGCCGTCCGCAGCCTGGAACAGGCCGTCCTTGTCCGCCGTGGCGCCGGTGAAGCTGCCCTTCCTGTGGCCGAAGAACTCGCTCTCCATCAGGTCGGCGGGGATGGCGCCGCAGTTGACGGCGATGAAGGGGCGGTCGACGCGCGGGCCCTTTTCGTGGATCAGGCGCGCCACCAGTTCCTTGCCGGTGCCCGATTCGCCGCTGATGTAGACCGGCGCCTGGCTGCGCGCGAGCTTGGCGATGGTGGAGCGGATGGCCTGCATGGCCGGCGCGTCGCCGATGAGTTCGTCGCGCGACCGCCGGTCGCGCTCCGGGAAGGTCTTGGTGTCGGACAGGCGGAGCGCGGTGTTGACCAGGTTGCGCAGCACGGTCAGGTCCACCGGCTTGGAAACGAAGTCGAAGGCGCCGGCCTTGAGGGCCTGCACGGCCGCCTCCATACTGCCGTGGGCGGTGATCACCGCCACCGGCAGGTCGGGGCGGTGCTGGGCGATGTATTCCACCAGCTCGATGCCGTTGCCGTCCGGCAGGCGCATGTCGGTCAGGCAGAGATCGAAATAGTGCTGGGACAGCTGCAGCCGCGCCTCGGCCAGATCGCCGGCCGCGCGGGTCTCGACGTCCATGCGTCCGAGCGTGATTTCGAGGAGCTCCCGGATGTCGGGCTCGTCGTCGACCACCAGTGCCTTGTGGGTTGCCATGGTCCGTATCCTATACGCTGTGGCGCGTGAAGGTGATGCGGAAGCGGCTGCCGCGGCCGCTGCGGCGCGCGTAGCTCAGGCGGGCGTCGTTGAGCTCGCACAGCTCGCGGGACAGGTACAGGCCGAGGCCGGTTCCGGAGGCCGAGGTGGTGAAGAACGGCTCGAACATCTGGTTCTCGACCTCGTCGGGGATGCCGGGGCCCTCGTCGAGCACCTCCAGACAGGGCAGATGCGCCTCGGTCAGGCCGATGCGCAGCTCGAGCCTGCCGCCGCCGTGCTGGATGGCGTTGTGCGCCAGGTTCCACACGATCTGATGGAGCTGCCCCGGATCGAAGCTTACGCGGAGATCGTTGTGGTTGCAGCGGATGTCGACCCGGTCGGCCGGCAGGCGGCCGCAGCGCGCGAGGTCGTCGACGAAATCGTGAACCCAGTCCTCCAGCTCGATGTCGCGCGGGTTGGACTGGCCGCGGCGCGACAGCTGCAGGACATTTTCGATGATGGCGTTCACGCGCTGGCTGTGGTCGGCGATGATCTCGGTGAGCCGCCGTTCGCCGGCGTCCAGATGCGGGGATTCCGCCAGCAGCTGGCCGGCGTGGCTGATGGCCCCCAGCGGGTTGCGGATCTCGTGGGCGATGCTCGCGGTCAGGCGGCCGAGCGCCGCCAGCTTCATCTGCTGGGCCTGCTGCGCCAGCGCGGCCGTATCCTCCAGGAAGACGAGCGTCGCCGAGTCCCGCGACCGTCCCAGGGCCGTGAAGCGCGGCTGCAGGCTGGCCTGGGCGGCCGGCGGCAGCAGGGTTTCCGGCACGTAGCCCGGCTCGGCGCGCCAGCGGCGCAGCTGCCGGGCGAGCTGTGGACAGATCTGCTCCAGGTATTCGCCGGCCCGCGTATGCGGCGACTGCAGCATGAGGCCGGCCGTGTCGTTGACCAGATGCACGCGTTCCTGTTCGTCCACCACCAGCACGCCCGACTGCAGGCGCTGCACGACATGCTCGTTCAGGCGGGCGAGATTGGCGAGGTCCACGCCGCGGCGCATGGCCAGGGCCTCGCTCTCGCGGATGCGCAGGGCGAGCACATGGGCGATGACGGCCGTGGTGAAAAGAGCGGCGCCGAGCAGTCCGGCGCGGGTCAGGTCGGTGCCGGCGACGTCGCTCTCCTGCAGCATCGCCAGACCGATCTCGCCGAGGATGGCCAGAGTCGCGACGGCCGCGAAGAAGTAAGCGAGCCGTCCCGGCAGCAGCAGCGACCCGGCGGCGACGGCCAGGATCAGCAGGATGCCCAGGCTGCTCTCCAGGCCGCCGCTGGCGTGCATGAGCAGCACGATGGCCAGAATGTCCGCCAGCACCTGGACGAAGACCTGCAGTCCGTAGCCCGGTTGCCGCAGCCGCGCGGCGAAGCCCGCCAGCAGGGCGAAGCCGAGATAGCCCAGGGTCACCGTGCCGTAGAGCCAGGGGTGGTGGCTGCCCAGGGTCTTCCCGGCGGGCAGGAAGAAGAACAGCGCGGCCAGCAGCCCGGCGAGGGTGAGACGGTAGAGCGTCAGAAAGCGCAGTGGCTTCCAGGTCTGGGAGTCCTGGCGCGAAGTGTCGGCTGTCAGCGGAAGCGGATTGCGCGCGGAAAGTTCCATGGCGGTCCGGGGCTAATGTCGGGTCCGGGGGCGCGCGGCGGATGTCGGCAGCCTGGCGGTCATTGCGGCCGCGAACCGGGAAACGGCCGGCATGGGTACGTGCTGGCGCCTAGCCATCGTGCCCCGCCCGCCGATGGGCATCCGAACAATAGAAATCGTCGCCATCGCGCAAGGCATCCTGCTGGGGCAGATACAGGCCGCAGTGCCGGCAGGCCACCATGTGTCCCTGGTCATGGGCCTTGGCGCCGGCCCGCGTACCCGACCGGCTGAGGCGCCTGTCGCGCCAGCGCCGCCAGCTGCGGTACAGCAACGCTCCCAGAATCGCCAAAAGAATCAGTCGCAGCAGCCCCATCGGGTTAGTTTCCCGTTTAAGCGCGGGTGGCGCAAGCCGGGTCACTTTGCCTGCCGGGGAGGTTTGATTCAGAATACGCGGCCGGGGCGTGAAGAGAAAAGATCGTGGCCACGGAATCCACGGAACAACACGGAAAAAATATCAGTGCTAAAAGGCCTCCAGATTCCACACTCACTTCGATCGGCCATCCGATATCATGGTCTCCGCGGTTATTCGCGCTGCGGTTTTTGCAATAATCTTTTTCCGTGTCATTCAGTGGATTCCGTGGCCACGATGGGTTCTGCACCTCACACCTCACTCCTCACGCCTGACCGACGACATCCATGAACCTCCACGAATACCAGGCCAAGCGTCTCCTGACCGACTACGGCATCCCCGTGCCGCGCGGCGCCGTGGCGCGCACCACCCTCGAAGCGGCGGATGCGGCGCGCGAGCTCGGCGGGGAGCGGTGGGTCCTGAAGGCCCAGGTCCATGCCGGAGGGCGCGGCAAGGCCGGTGGCATCAGACTCGTCGATGATCTGGCGGCCGTCGAACGGGAGGCCGATCGCATGCTGGGCGCGCGGCTGGTCACGGGCCAGAGCGCTGCGGAAGGCCTGCCGATCGAGACGCTCCTGATCGAGGAGCCGCTGGCCATCGCCCGCGAACTCTATCTGGGTGCGCTGGTCGACCGCGTGCGACGCCGCGTGGTGGTGATGGCCTCCGCCTCCGGCGGCATGGACATCGAGGAGGTCGCCGCCCGCGACCCGGACGCTATCCTCACCGAATACGCCGATCCGGCCGCCGGCCTGCAACCCTATCAGTGCCGCAAGCTCGCCTTCGGCCTGGGGCTGGCGGGCGAGCAGGTCGCCCAGTTCACCCGCATCGTGCTCCGGCTCGCGCAGCTGTTCCACGACAAGGATCTCAGCCTGGTCGAGATCAATCCGCTGGTGGTCACCGCGGACGGCCGCGTGCTGGCGCTCGACTGCAAGATCAACCTCGACGACAACGCGCTCTACCGCCAGAAACTGCTCGCCGACTGGCGCGACCCCAATCAGGAGGAGATCAAGGAGCGTACCGCGCACGAGCACGGTCTGAACTACGTCACCCTCGACGGCAACATCGCCTGCATGGTCAACGGCGCGGGCCTGGCCATGGCGACCATGGACCTGATCAAGCTGCACGGCGGCGAGCCGGCGAACTTCCTGGACGTCGGCGGCGGTGCCACGGCGGACAAGGTCGCCGAGGCGTTCAAGCTGATTCTGTCCGACAAGAACGTGCGCGCGATATTGGTGAACATCTTCGGCGGTATCGTGCGCTGCGACCTGATCGCCGAGGGCATCATCCAGGCCGTGCGCGAGGTGGACGTGCATCTGCCCGTGGTCGTCCGCCTGGAAGGCACCAACGTCGAGCGCGGCCGCGAACTGCTGGCCGCCTCCGGCCTGAGCATCATCGCCGCGGACGATCTGACCGACGCCGCGCGCAAGGCGGTCGCGGCAGTCAAAAGCAACTGAACTCTTACCGCAAAGGACGCAAAGGCGCGCAAAGAAAAACCTCTTTAGCCACGAAATCCACGAAACCCACGAAAGCTAATGGGTGTAAACATAAGTCCTTTTCGTGGGTTTCGTGGATTTCGTGGCCATCATGTTTTCGCTTTTCTTTGCGTGCCTTTGCGTCCTTTGCGGTAGAAGTGGTTTTTGAGACTCTGGGCAGTTGAGCAAATGAGCAAATGAGCATTCTCGTCAACAAAAACACCAAAGTCATCTGCCAGGGGTTCACCGGCAAGCAGGGGACGTTTCATTCGGAACAGGCGATCGCCTATGGGACGAACCTGGTGGGCGGCGTGACGCCGGGCAAGGGCGGGCAGAGGCATCTCGACCGGCCGGTGTTCGACACTGTCGCCGACGCCGTGCGCGAGACCGGCGCGGACGCGACCATGATCTATGTCCCGGCGGCGTTCGCGGCCGATGCGATCCTCGAGGCCGCTGACGCCGGCATCGAGGTGATCGTCTGCATCACCGAGGGCATCCCGGTGCTGGACATGCTCAAGGTCCGGGCGGCACTGGCCGGATGCGACGCGCGTCTCATCGGCCCGAACTGCCCCGGCATCATCACCCCCGGCGGCTGCAAGATCGGCATCATGCCCGGTGCGATCCACAAGCCCGGCCGGATCGGCATCGTGTCGCGTTCCGGCACGCTCACCTACGAGGCGGTGTTCCAGACCACCAATGCCGGGCTCGGGCAGACCACCTGCGTCGGCATCGGCGGCGACCCCATCCAGGGCATGAATTTCGTCGACTGCCTGGAGCTGTTCCAGGCGGACCCCGACACCCACGGCATCATCATGGTCGGCGAGATCGGCGGCAGCGCCGAGGAGGAGGCCGCCGACTACATCCGCGCGCATGTCACCAAGCCGGTGGTCGCCTACATCGCCGGCGTCACCGCGCCCAAGGGCAAGCGCATGGGTCACGCCGGTGCGATCATCAGCGGCGGCAAGGGCACGGCGACCGCCAAGATCGAAGCGCTCGAAGCCGCCGGCGTCAGCGTCGTGCGCTCCCCGGCGGACATGGGCGCGCGCATGGCGGAGCGGCTGATATAAAGATCCTTCAACACGAAGGCCTTTGAATTTGATGAGGGACAGTAGCTCCATGCCGACTCCCGACCGCCTCCGCATCGTCATGGCCCAGATCGACCTGCTGGTGGGGGACGTGCGCGGCAATGCGGAGCAGGTGATCGACGCGGCGATCCGCGCGCGCGACGGGCTGCGGGCGCAGGCCATTCTGTTCCCCGAACTGACGCTGACCGGCTATCCGCCGGAGGATCTGCTGCTGCGGCCCGGTCTGCAGCTGCACGTGCTGGAGGCGCTGGAGCGCATCAAGCGCGAGGTGCGGGGCATCGATGTCGTCGTCGGTCATCCGCACGCCGGCACCGGCGGCCTGTACAATGCCGCCTCGCTGATCCGCGACGGCCAGATCGTCGCCACGGCGCATAAGCAGCACCTGCCGAATTACAGCGTATTCGACGAGAAGCGCTACTTCGCCGCGGGCGCCGAGCCCTGCGTGGTGGAGATCGGCGGCGTGCCGTTCGGGCTCACCATCTGCGAGGACATCTGGAGTCCCGGGCCGGTGCAGCAGGCCACGGCCGCGGGCGCACGCTGCATCCTGAACATCAATGCCTCACCCTTCCATGCCGGCAAGGGCGACGAACGCGAGGCGGTCGTGCGCGACCGCGTGCGCGAAGTCGGGCTGCCGGTGATCTACGTGAATCTGGTCGGCGGCCAGGACGAGCTGGTGTTCGACGGCGAGTCGTTCGTCATGGATGCCGAGGGCCGGGTGACGCAGCGCGCGCCGGCCTGTGCCGTGGGACTGTATCCCGTCGATCTGGAGATCGGCGAGGCGGTGCGGCCGTTGCCGGGCGACTGCCCGCCCCGTCCCGATCCGGTGGCCGGCATCTACAACGTCCTCGTGCTGGGTGTGCGCGACTACATCCGCAAGAACGGCTTCAGGGGCGCGGTCATCGGTCTGTCGGGCGGCATCGATTCGGCGCTGACGCTGGCGATCGCGGTCGACGCCATCGGCGCCGAACAGGTGGAGGCGGTGATGATGCCGTCGCGGTACACCGCCGACATGAGCATCGAGGACGCGCGCGCCCAGGCCCGCGCGCTCGGCGTGTCCTATCGCGTCATCCCCATCGAAGGCGCCTTCCGGGCCTTCCTCAATGCCCTCGAGGACGAGTTCGAGGGCTTGCCGCCGGACGTCACGGAGGAGAACATCCAGGCGCGTTCGCGCGGCGTGATCCTCATGGCGATCTCCAACAAGCTCGGCAAGATCCTGCTGACGACCGGCAACAAGAGCGAGGTGGCGGTCGGGTACGCGACGCTCTATGGCGACATGGCCGGCGGCTTCGCCCCCATCAAGGATTGTCCCAAGACGCTGGTCTACAGGCTGGCGGAATACCGGAACGGCCTGGTCAGGGAGGGGGGCGAGATCATTCCACGTCGCGTCATCGAGCGCGCACCGTCGGCGGAATTGCGCCCCGACCAGAAGGACGAGGATTCGCTGCCGCCCTACCCGGTTCTGGACGCGATCCTCGAGCGTTACGTGGAGCAGGACCGTTCGCCGGAGGAGATCGTCGCCGAGGGTTTCGACGCCGACACTGTGCGGCGCGTGGTATGGATGGTCGACCGCAACGAATACAAGCGCCGCCAGGCACCGCCCGGTGTGCGCATCACCCGGCGCGCCTTCGGACGGGATCGCCGCTATCCCATCACATCCGGCTATCTGGCGACGCAGCTGCCGGGCGACGACCGGAGTCCGTAGGGCGCAGGGTGCGTCGGCGTAGGCGACGTACCGAGGTGACAAAGGGCCGGTGCGTCAGGCTGCGCCTCGACGCAGCCTACGGGGACATCGGCGCCATGCCCTGCGAGCGTTCCGCTATGAATGCCGTTGCGTTATCTTAATGCCCCGTCGATACCACGCGAGTCCTGGAGAACCACCATGAAAAAGGTAGAGGCCATCATCAAGCCGTTCAAGCTGGACGATGTGCGCGAGGCGTTGTCGGAGATCGGCATCGCCGGGATGACGGCCATCGAGGTCAAAGGCTTCGGCCGCCAGAAGGGCCATACCGAACTCTACCGCGGCGCCGAATACGTGGTGGATTTCCTGCCCAAGGTGAAGCTGGAGATCGTCGTCAGCGACGATCAGCTGGAGCGCTGCATCGAGGCGATCACCGGCGCCGCGCGTACCGGCAAGATCGGCGACGGCAAGATCTTTGTCAGCGATGTCGCCAAGGTCATCCGCATCCGCACCGGCGAGCAGGACAACGATGCGATCTGATTCCGCCCTGCTCGGACAAGTCCTGCGCGGGCTGACTGTGGACTAGGAACTAGGTGCTAGGTGCTAGGTGCTAGGTGCTAGGTGCTAGGTGCTAGGTGCTAGGTGCTAGG
>JAJJPM010000195.1:0-8128 GCA_032907525.1 Gammaproteobacteria bacterium | reverse complement strand
GGTTCTAGGTTCTAGGTTCTAGGTTCTAGGTTCTAGGTTCTAGGTTCTAGGTTCTGTGGATCGTTACCGAACCCCGCAGAAGGGTTTCTCCTCGGCCCTAGAACCTAGAACCTAGAACCTAGAACCTAGTCAGTCTTCACGCGTTACCCGCAACACCTCTTCCAGCGTCGTCTTGCCCTCGAGGATGCGGCGCATACCGTCCTGGCGGATGCTGGGCGAGTGGGTACGGGCGTAGCGTTCCATTTCCTGCTCGCCGGCGCCGTCGTGGATCATGCTCGCCAGCTGGTCGTCGACCTCGATCAGTTCGTAGATGCCGGTGCGGCCGTGATAGCCGAGGTTGTTGCAGGCCGCGCAGCCGGCCGCCTTGTACAGTGTCGGCGGATTATCGGCCGGCAGATCCAGGAAGGCACAGTCGCCGGCGCTGGCGGTGTAGGGCTGCTTGCACTGCGGGCAGAGCACGCGTACCAGGCGCTGCGCCAGCACGCCGATCACGCTCGACGACAGCAGGAAGGGCTCGACGCCCATGTCGCGCAGACGGGTCATGGCCCCCACCGCGCTGTTGGTGTGCAGCGTCGACAGCACCAGGTGGCCGGTGAGACTCGCCTGCACGGCGATCTCGGCGGTCTCCAGGTCGCGGATCTCGCCGACCATCACCACATCCGGGTCCTGGCGCAGGATCGCGCGCAGACCGCGCGCAAAGGTCATGTCGACCTTGGTATTGACCTGGGTCTGACCGATGCCGTCGAGGTAGTACTCGATCGGATCCTCGACGGTGAGGATGTTGCGGCTGCGGTCGTTGAGCCTGGTCAGCGCCGCGTACAGCGTGGTGGTCTTGCCGGAGCCGGTCGGCCCGGTGACCAGAATGATGCCATGCGGCCGGTGGATGAGGCGGTCCATGGTCAGGCGCGCCTCGCGCGCCATACCCAGGTGCTCCAGATCCAGGCGCCCGGCCTGCTTGTCGAGCAGGCGCAGCACCACACGCTCGCCATGCCCCGAGGGCAGCGTCGAGACGCGCACGTCCACCGCGCGGCCGGCGACGCGCAGCGAGATGCGGCCGTCCTGGGGCAGGCGCTTCTCGGCGATGTCGAGCCTGGCCATGACCTTGATGCGCGACACGATCAGGGGCGCGATCACGCGCTGCGGCTGCAGCACCTCGCGCAGCACGCCGTCGACGCGGAAGCGCACCACCAGGCGGTTCTCGAAGGTCTCGATGTGGATGTCCGAGGCGTTCTCCTTGATCGCCTCGGTGAGCAGCGCGTTGATCAGGCGGATGATCGGCGCGTCGTCCTCCGAGTCCAGCAGGTCTTCCGGTTCCGGGAGCTGCTGGGCGATGCGGAACAGATCGGTGTCCTCGCCCAGATCCTCCATCATCTGCATGGTCTGGCTGGTCTCGGTCTCGTAGGCATCGGTCAACAGGGTGTTGAAGCGATCCGCGGGGACGGCCTCCAGGACCAGGGGGCGGCCGAGGAAGCGCCGCAGCTCGGCGAGCGCGGCGAGGCCGACGTCGGGGCGGTGGCGCACGATGACGCTGCCGTCGCGCTCGCCGCTGACCAGCACGCCGTGGCGCTTGGCGAAGGCGAAGCTCGGCCGGCCGGGCACCGCGGGGGCGACGGCCGCCGGCTCCAGAACCGCGCTCATCTCGGATTCGTTCATGGCGTCGGGGCGGTCGACCCGGGCGACGAGGGGGCCGGCGCGCCGTCGTCCAGGTAGGGCTTGACCTCCGGACCTTCGGGCACGGTCGGCCGCGGGTATTCCGGCAGTACCGGCGCCTCTTCGTTCGGCAGCAGGTTCACGCCGGTCTCGCGCAGCAGCGTCTGGCGACCGCGGATGTAGTTGTACTTGGCGGCGCTGGTCTCGGTGTAATAAGCCGCGTCGCGCAGGATGGAGGGCTGCAGGAACACCATCAGATTGCGCTTGGTCTTGGTCGACTTGCGCGACTTGAACAGATTGCCGAGCACGGGCAGATCGCCGAGCAGCGGCACCTTCTGCACGTTCTCGCTCAGGGTGTCGTCCAGCAGGCCGCCGAGCACGATCATCTGCCGGTCCTCGACCAGCACCGTGGTCTTGATGGAGCGCTTGTTGGTGACGATGTCGACCGCATCCGCCTTTTCACCGACGCTCGAGATCTCCTGTTCGATCTCGAGCTGGATGGCGTCGCCCTCGTTGATCTGCGGTTTGACCTTCAGCGTCAGACCGACATCCTCGCGCTGGATGGTCTGGAACGGGTTCGTCGCACCCTCCGAGGCGCCGGTACTGGAAAAGGAACCCGTCACGAACGGCACGTTCTGCGCGACGACGATCTCCGCCTCCTGGTTGTCCAGGGTCACCAGGTTCGGCGTCGACAGGATGTTGGTCGCGGAATCCGAGGCCAGCGCCCGCACCAGCGCCCCCAGATTGAGGAACTCCGTGCCGAAGACAGTCGAGGTGCCCTCGAAGTAGCCGAGGCTCAGGCCGTCGCCGGTCGCCAGGGGATTCTGCGCCACGGAATTGATGGACGAGCCGGTACCGGTGAAATTGGTGCCACCGAGGACGCCGGTGTCGGTGAGATCGGTGGTCGCGCGCCACTGAATACCCAGCTCCACCGCCTTGTCCGAGGAGATCTCGGCGATCACCGCCTCGACGTGGACCTGGGCGCGACGGATGTCCAGCTGACGGATCACGGACTCCAGCGAACGGAACACGTCCGGCGGCGCGTTGATGACCAGCGCGTTGGAATTCTCGTCGGCCTGGATGGTGACGGCACCCTGGCTCACGGGTTGCTCGCCCTTCTTCTCCTCGGCGATGCTGGTGCTGACGCCGGTCAGCGTCTGCACCAGGTCCTCCGCCTTGGCGTACTTGAGATAGACGACATGGGTGTTGCCGCCGCGGTCCAGCGGCGTGTCCAGATGCGAAATGACCATGCGCAGGCGCAGGCGGTCGGACTTGTCGCCACCGATCAGCACACTGTTGGTGCGTTCGTCGGCGATCACCGTCGGCCCGCCGCCGGGAATACCGGCCTGCGGCTGGCCCGGCTGCTGGCGGTCCAGGGCGGTGATGATGCGCACCACCTCGGCGGCCGAGGCGTGCTGGAGCGGCATGACCTCGATCTCGCTGTCGCTCTGCTGGTCCATGCGCCGCACGATCTCGACCAGGCGTTCGATGTTCTCGGCACGGTCGGAGACGATCAGCAGATTGGTGCCCGGATAAGCCGCCATATGCCCCTGCTGCGGCACCAGCGGCCGCAGGATGGGCACCAGCTGCGCGGCGGACACGTTGTTGACCTCGATGACGCGGGTGACCACCTCGTCGCCGCGGCCGGGCGACTTGTCGGTCGCGGTGGGCACGCCTTCGGCCTTGGCGTTGACGTCCGGCACGATCTTCACCACGGAGCCGGTCGGCACGGCGGCGAAGCCGTGCACCTTGAGGATGGACAGGAAGACCTGATAGACCTCCTCGGACTCCATGGGCTTGGAGGACACCACCGTGACCTTGCCCTTGACGCGCGGATCGACGATGAAGTTGGTGCCGGTCACCTCGGCGACCGTGCCGATGAGGGCATTGATGTCGGCGTCCTTGAGATTGAGGGTGACGCTGGCCGAAAATGCCGCCTGCCATGTCAGGGCCAGGGCCAGCGCCACAGCCGCCCGCACTGAGCCTGTCGTTCCCTGTATGCCTGCCACCTTCATAAGATCCATACTCTAGCCTGTTGTTGTTATGCGTGCGCCGGCGGCCGGGCATCGGCCCGACCGGCCGGCGGCGCAACTCACGGAATATCGACCGACAGATCGATCTCCTGACCGGCGCGCTCGATGCGCAGATTCAGCTGGCTGGCCTCGGCCAGGCTCTGCATCGCCTCCGCGCCGCGCACGGCGCTGTCGAGGACGATGCCGTTCACGGCCTTGACCAGATCGCCCGGCTGCAGGCCCAGCTGACCGAACAGCGCGGGATTGTTGCCGGGAAACAGCCGGAATCCCGCGAAGCCGTTCGCATCGTTGTACGGCACCGGCCGCGCCAGATCCAGCAGCGACTGCGGATTCTCCGCCATGCGCTGGCGGTACTCGGCCAGCACGGCCCCCGCATTCTCGGCCGGACCCGCGGGCTGCGCCGCGACGGCCGGCACCGGCCGCCGGGCGCCCGTCTGCGGCGCCGGGCCCTCCAGCCCGTCGCGCGGCAGACGCAGCGTCTCGTGCTGTCCGGCGCGCTTCAATATGATGCGGTCGGGATAGATCTCCACCAGCTCCGCCCCGCCGGGCAGGGCCGATCCGATCCGGAAAAAGTTTTCGTTTCCATTGGGTTCCGCGATGATGGCGCGGGCGCTCTCGGGATCACCGGAGGATAGCACGCCGCGCAGAACCAGATTGAGGCGGGTTTCCGGCGCATCGATGGGCGCGGACCCGGTGGGCGCGGCCGGACCGCTGGGCGCGCCGAACAGGTGCCAGTTGACGATGGTGCTGATGTCCACCCGCCCGCGCGCCGCACCGGCCGCCGCCGGGGGCGCCGCCGGCGGTTCCGGCACCGCTTCCGACAGGGGCGGCGCCGGCACCACCTGCCAGACCACCACCGCCATGCGGTACAGCACCCAGACGCCGAGCAGCAGGGCGACGGCCCGCGCCGTGTGTTCGGCGCGGGGTCCCTGCAGCCAGTCGATCACCTGGTTCAACTGCATCAGCCGGCATCCCCCCTCATCCGTCGCCCCTCGCACGCGGGGGCGTATCCGGCACCTGTCTCAGACCGCATTCCTGCCGCTCTCAACCGCCCGAACCCTGGCGACGGCGGCCGCGCCCCCCGCCCTTGCGGCCGGAGCCGCCCTTGCGCTCGCCGCCCGGACGACGCGGCCAGCGTTCGGCCTTCACGGGCGGCTGGAGTTCAGCATGCAGATCTTCGCCCGCCGTTGCCACCGGGATCTTGTGACCGATGTAGGCCTCGATCTCCGGAAGGGAATAGACATAGGTCTCGCAGGCGAAGCTGATGGCGTCGCCCTCCGCGCCGAGGCGCGCCGTGCGGCCGATGCGGTGCACATAGTCCTCCGCGTCCTGCGGCAGATCGTAATTGAACACGTGGCTGACTTCGGGGATATGCAAGCCACGTGCCGCGACATCGGTCGCCACCAGGACCGGCAGATCGCCCGACTGGAAACGCTCCAGCAGCGCCTGACGCTTGCGCTGGGGAACGTCGCCGGACAGGATGGCCGCCGAGAAACCGTTGCCCTCGAGGTAGCCCCAGACCCGGTCGGCATCGCGCTTGGTGTTGACGAAGACGATGCTGCGACGCGGATCCATGTGCTTGAGCAGGCCGATCAGCAGCCGCATCTTGTCTTCGTTGGCGGTGTGGTACAGCACCTGCCGGACCCGCTCCGCCGTCACCTGTTCGGGCTCGATGCGGACGAGCTCTGGATTGTTCATGTGCTCATAGGCGAGCTCGGTCACGCGCAGCGACAGGGTCGCCGAGAACAGCAGCCCCTGGCGCTGCTCGGGCGGCGGGCAGCGCCGCAGCAGGAAGCGGATGTCCTTGATGAAGCCGAGATCGAACATGCGGTCGGCCTCGTCCAGCACCACCACCTGGGCGGCGCGCAGATCGAACACGTGCTGCTTGAAGTAGTCGATGATGCGGCCGGGCGTGCCGATCAGGATGTCCACGCCCGCCTCCAGGTCCTTGCGCTGCTGGTCGTAGCCGGTGCCGCCATAGCACAGCGCGTAGGTCAGCCCGGTGTACTTGCCGAGGAGCTGCGCATCCGAATGGATCTGGATGGCCAGCTCGCGGGTCGGCGCCAGCACCAGGGCACGCGGCTGATTGGGGCGGCGCTCGGGCGGGGCCGGCCGGGTCAGGAGATTCTGGAACAGCGCCAGCATGAAGGCGGCGGTCTTGCCCGTTCCGGTCTGCGCCTGGCCGGCGATATCCAGCCCCTGCAGTGCCAGCGGCAGGGTCTGCGCCTGGATGGGCGTGCATTGAGAGAACCCCGCTTCCGCGAGCCCTTGCAGTATCGGCTCGGCCAGACCGAGGTCGGCGAATCGACATTCCGTTAGATGTTGTTGTGCCATAACGGCTTAGCATAACCGAAAACCCGCCGGCGCATAACCGTGCGGGACCGGCCGCCGGACTTGCATTGCGGGGCGGATTGGGCTCAAATGACAGCCACCCGACGCCCGGCACAAGACCCCAGCCCGCCATTCCAGCCCTGCCCCTCCCGCGAGGCGCCCGCCGCGCCCGGTGATGGTGACTCCAGCAGGTCGTCGCGCTGGCCGCATCGCGCGTCCGCCCGGACACGATCCGGATGCGACGGAAAAGGGATGAGCATGGGCTGCCTGCCGGGCATCCCGCAGCCACTCAGGAGACTCATTTGTGAGCGATCGTATTGTCTACGTCACCGACGCATCCTTCGAAAGCGATGTACTGAAGTCCAGCGAACCGGTCCTGGTGGACTACTGGGCCGAGTGGTGCGGCCCGTGCAAGATGATTGCCCCGATCCTGGACGAGATCGCCGACGAGTACGCCGGCAAGATCAAGATCGCCAAACTGAACATCGACGAGAATCCGCAGACCCCGCCCAAATACGGCATCCGCGGCATCCCGACCCTGATGCTGTTCAAGAACGGCGGCGTGGAGGCCACCAAGGTGGGCGCCGTGTCGAAGTCGCAGCTGACCGCCTTCATCGACAGCAACCTCTGACAAAAGTGGCGTCCGGCCCGCACCGTCGGGCTGGACGCTGTACCGGCGGCGTGCTAGCCTTGCCGCACTCAGGTTAGAAAAACATTCAAGTTTGATTTTCCGCCGTCACCGGCACCCCCCCGTTCAGTACGCAGTTCCCGGCCCGCTCGGGCTTTGTGTCGTGACTCCCAACAGCCCGTTTTCTCATTCACACACCCTCGACCAACCATGAATCTCACCGAACTGAAGCAGAAACCCGCCTCTGAAATCATCGAGCTCGCCCAGGAGATGGGCATCGAAGGCGCCGCCCGCTCGCGCAAACAGGATGTGATCTTCTCCATCCTCAAATCGCACGCCAAGAGCGGCGAGGACATCTACGGTGACGGCGTGCTGGAGATCCTTCAGGACGGATTCGGCTTCCTGCGTTCGGCCGACAGCTCCTACCTCGCCGGCCCCGACGACATCTACGTCAGCCCGAGCCAGATCCGCCGCTTCAACCTGCGCACCGGCGACACCGTCTCCGGCAAGATCCGGCCGCCGAAAGAGGGCGAGCGCTACTTCGCGCTGCTGAAAGTCAGCGAGATCAACTTCGAGTCGCCCGAGAACGCCAAGAACAAAGTCCTGTTCGAAAACCTCACCCCGCTGCACCCGACCCAACGTCTCAAGCTGGAACTCGGCAACGGCAGCACCGAAGACATCACCCCGCGCGTCATCGACCTCGCCTCGCCCATCGGCAAGGGCCAGCGCGGCCTGATCGTGTCGCCGCCCAAGGCCGGCAAGACCATGCTGCTGCAGAACATCGCGCAGAGCATCGCGACCAACCATCCCGAGTGCTACCTGATCGTGCTGCTCATCGACGAGCGCCCCGAGGAAGTCACCGAGATGCTGCGCTCGGTGCGCGGCGAGGTCGTGTCGTCGACCTTCGACGAACCGGCCAGCCGCCACGTGCAGGTCGCCGAGATGGTCATCGAGAAGGCCAAGCGCCTGGTCGAGCACAAGCGCGACGTGGTGATCCTGCTGGATTCCATCACTCGCCTGGCGCGCGCCTACAACACCGTGGTGCCGTCGTCCGGCAAGGTGCTGACCGGCGGCGTCGACGCCAACGCCCTGCAGCGCCCGAAGCGCTTCTTCGGCGCCGCGCGCAACATCGAGGAAGGCGGCTCGCTGACGATCCTCGCCACGGCGCTGGTCGAGACCGGCTCGCGCATGGACGACGTGATCTACGAGGAGTTCAAGGGCACCGGCAACATGGAGATCCACATGGACCGCCGCATCGCCGAGAAGCGCGTCTACCCGGCCATCAACATCAACCGCTCCGGCACCCGCCGCGAGGAGCTGCTGATCGAGCCGGACATGCTGCAGAAGATCTGGATCCTGCGGAAGCTGCTGCACCCGATGGACGAACTCGCGGCGATGGAGTTCCTGCTGGACAAGATGAAGAACACCAAGTCCAACGACGAGTTCTTCCAGTCCATGAAGCGCTAACGACAAGCCCCGTCATTGC
>JAJJPM010000194.1:0-8154 GCA_032907525.1 Gammaproteobacteria bacterium | reverse complement strand
CCTCACTCCCCCACAGCTCCTGGCCTTTATTCCCGTAGGCCCGGGCGTTAGACTGTCCACCCTTTTCTCAGGCCGCGCGGCGGCGACGTGACAGACGAGGTATAGCGAGTATGGACGTAATGGACCGCATCAAAGAGGCCGTGGAGAGCAATCCGGTGGTGATCTTCATGAAGGGTACGCCGCAGATGCCGCAGTGCGGTTTCTCCAGCCGTGCCGCGCAGGCGCTGATGGCCTGCGGCGAGGAGTTCGCCTATGTGAACGTGCTGGCGGATCCGGAGGTGTTCCAGAACCTGCCCCGTTACGCCAACTGGCCGACCTTCCCGCAGATCTACATCAACGGCGAGCTCGTCGGCGGCTGCGACATCACCGTCGATCTGCTGCAGAAGGGCGAGCTGCAGAAGATGGTCAAGGACGCCGTCGCCAAGGCCGCCCAGCAGAACGCCTGAGCCGGCGCTCAGGCAGGCCGTTCCGAACCCCGCCGCGGGCTGCCCGCGGCGGGGTTTTTCGTTTGGGACAGAGAAAACTCCGGCCATGGCCGATCTCGCCTGCCTCATCTGTTTCAGATTGATTTCAGCTTTGCGGTATAGCCTAAGCTCAAAGGGAACGCAGGCCGGGGAGGCCGGCGGAAAACGCAATCCATACGGGAAAGGAGAACGGACATGAAACGCAGAACCCTTATCGGTGGTCTGGCGGGCGCCGCGGCGGCCCTGGCGCTGGGCATGGCGATGCCGGCGCTGGCCGAGGACGAGGTCATCTATGGTCGAGAACTGATGACCGAGCAGGAACTGGCCGAGCATCGGGCCAAGATGCGCAGCCTCAGGACCGAGCAGGAGCGCGAGGCCTTCCGCATGGAGCACCACAAGCTCATGCAGGAGCGTGCCAAGGAACGTGGCGTGACCCTGCCGGACGAGCCCGGCCCGCGTGGCAAGGGCATGGGCATGCGCGACGGCCGCGGCATGGGGCAGGGACCGCAGGACGGCCGGGGCATGGGCCAGGGACCGCGCGACGGTCGCGGTGCCGGGCAGCAATGACGGCGTGATGGAGATCGACCGATGACCGCGACCGCGAACGAAGTGAAGGTCTGGGATCCGCTGGTGCGGGTGTTCCACTGGACGCTGGTGACCGCGTTCTTCACCGCCTACCTCACCGAAGACGGCGAGGGCCTGCTGGGCATCCACACCTTCGCCGGCTACACGGTGCTGGGCCTGGTGCTGGTACGCCTGCTGTGGGGCCTGGTCGGTACCCGGCATGCACGCTTCGCCGATTTCGTTCGCGGTCCGGGCACGGTCCTAGGCTATCTGCGCGAGGTGCTGACCCTGCACCCGCGCCGCTACCTCGGTCACAATCCGGCAGGCGGGCTCATGATCGTGCTGCTGCTCGTCAGCCTTCTGGCGACCACCGTGTTCGGCATGGCCGTCTACGCCGCCGAGGAGCAGGCCGGGCCGCTGGTCGGCTGGCTGGGCGGCGTGGACGGTTTCTGGAAGGAGGCCTTCGAGGGGTTGCACGAGTTCTTCGCCAACCTGACCCTGCTCATGGTGGCGGTGCACGTGGCGGGCGTGCTCGTCGAGAGCCTGCTGCATGGCGAGAATCTGGTGCGCGCCATGATCACCGGGC
The DNA here is from genome assembly GCA_032907525.1 of Gammaproteobacteria bacterium. Classification (GTDB taxonomy): domain Bacteria; phylum Pseudomonadota; class Gammaproteobacteria; order Thiohalobacterales; family Thiohalobacteraceae; genus JAHJQQ01. The sequence continues at coordinate 6,540 of JAJJPM010000194.1, read as the reverse complement.
GCAAGCGCGCCTGAGCGGACATATCATCGCGCGGAGCGGAGGAACGAATATGACGAAGGCGGCATGGATCGGACTGATCGCGCTGAGCGGTTCGCTGGTGCTCGCGGCGGGTTCCGCCAGCGAACAGGACCGGGTGCGCGAACTGGCGGGCACCGGGGCCATCGTACCGCTGGAAGAGATTCTCGGCGACGCGCGCCTGCGTCATCCGACGGCCCACGTCCTGGAAGCCGAGCTGGAGTCCAAGGGCGAGTCCCATTATTACGAGATCGAACTGGTCGACGATGCGGGCGTGGTGCGCGAACTGAAGTATGATGCGGTGACCGGCGAACTGCTGGACGAGGATGTGAACGACTGAAGGGCCATCTGGACGGACGCAGCGTGCGGGTACTGATTGTCGAAGACGATGCCGCGCTCGGCGGCAATCTCAAAGCGGAACTGGAACGCCGCGGCTTCGCCGTCGACTGGCAGGACAACGGCGTCGACGGCCAGTTCATGGGCGAGGAGGAGCCCTACGACGCCATCGTGCTCGACCTGGGGCTGCCGCGCCGCCCCGGACTCGAGGTGCTGCGCAACTGGCGCGCCGCCGGGGTGGCCACGCCGGTGCTGATCCTCACCGCGCGCGACGCCTGGCACGAAAAGGTCGAGGGCTTCCAGGCCGGCGCCGACGATTATCTCGGCAAGCCCTTTCACGTCGAGGAACTGGCTGCGCGTCTCCAGGCCCTCATCCGCCGCGCCTCGGGCGTCGCGCGGTCGGACATCCGCGGCGGCGGTCTGGTGCTGGACGAGGCGCGCCAGCGGGTGCGCACGCCGGACGGTGCCGACATCGAACTCACCGGCACCGAATTCCGCCTGCTGCGCTATTTCATGCTGCACGCCGGCGAGATCCTGTCCAAGACCCAGCTCGCCGAGCATGTCTACGACTACGATTCCGACAAGGACAGCAACGTGATCGAGGTGTATGTGAGGCGGCTGCGGCAGAAACTCGGCGATGACCTGATCGAGACGCGCCGCGGCCAGGGTTACGTGTTCACGTCCTCGCCCGGCCCATGATCTCCATCCAGCGTCGCCTCGGCGCCAGCCTGGCGCTGATCATGATCGGGGTATTCCTGATACTCGGCATCGGCATGAGCCTGTCGTTCCGCACGCTCATGGAAGGCTACATGCTGTCACGGCTGGAACACGACGCCGAGAGCCTGCTGGGTGCGCTGCTGCTGCAGCCCGGCATCGCCGACATCGACCTGCGCGCAGGGCGCATGAATCCGGTCTACCAGCGGCCGTTCTCCGGCCACTACTATGTGATCTCCATCGACGGCCGCACGTGGCGCTCGCGCTCGCTGTGGGACCAGACGCTGGCGCTGCCCGCTGTCGCGGTCGGCGAAACCGCGCGGCTGCGCGCGACCGGTCCGGAGGATCAGCTGCTGCTGGTGCACGTGGCCGGCTTCCGCAAGGCCGGCCATGATCTCAGCATCGCCGTCGCCGAGGATCTCAGCCCCATCCGCGCCGAGGTGCGCAAGTTCCAGCTGCGTTACGGTCTGTTCGGGGCGCTGGCACTGGCGCTGCTGCTGGTTTCGCAGCGCCAGATCCTGAAACTCGGCCTGGTGCCGCTGCGTCGCACGCGCATGGAGATCGCCGAAATGGAGCGCGGCGAGCGCGAGCGGCTCAGCGAGACGGTGCCCGAGGAGATTCTGCCGGTGGTGCGTCAGGTCAACGGCCTGGTGGCCACCCTGCGGCAGCGGCTGAGCCGCTCCCGCAATGCCATGGGCAATCTCGCCCATGCGCTCAAGACGCCGCTGACGCTGCTCGGCCAGATCGCCGACCGCGACGACGTCTTCCGCGACGCCGCCACTGCGGCGCAGATGCGCGATCAGGTCGCCGTCCTGCGCAAACTGCTGGACCGCGAGCTCAAGCGTGCGCGCCTGGCCGGGGCGGCGGCCACGGGCACGCGCCTGGACCTGCGCACCGAACTCGAGGCGCTCGTCGCCGTGCTGCGCCAGCTCTACCGCGAGCGCGATCTCCAGCTGGAACTGGACCTGCCCGCATCGCTGCCGCTGGCCGCGGACCGCGAAGACATGCACGAGCTGTTCGGCAATCTGCTCGACAACGCCTGCAAATGGGCGCGCTCGCGCGTACGTGTGCGCCATGTGCGTTCCGGCGATGGCCTCGTCATCCGGGTGGAGGACAACGGCCCGGGCCGCAACCCCGAGGAGCTGGCCGACCTCGACCGGCGCGGCGTGCGCATCGACGAGGATGCCGTTCCCGGCCACGGCCTGGGGCTCGCGATCGCGCAGGACATCGTGCAGCACTACGGTGGCCGCCTGCGTCTGGGCCGCTCGGCGGACCTGGGGGGGTTCCTGGCGGAGGTGGAGTTGGGGGGAGTGAGGAGTGAGGAGTGAGGAGTGAGGAGAAAAGATCTTGGCCACGGAATCCACGGAACAACACGGAAAAAGATTATTGCGAAAACCATTGGCTGGTCCTGGGCCAAGCGCCATGTAGCGGCCGCTGCTGTTTGAAGTCTGGGCTTTTACACAAGTACTTTTTCCCGTGTTGTTCCGTGGATTCCGTGGCCATAAAGGGTTTCACTCCTCACTCCTTACCCGACCTCAATGCCCCTCCAGCTTGCCGAGCTCGTGCAGGATGGCGAGCATGAGTTTCTGGCCGGCGTCGCCCATGCCCTGGCAGAGCTTGTCGGCGTCGCGTTCGCCGGTGACCAGCGGGCGGATGCAGGCGGCCAGCCGCGCCATGTCGCCGCCGGCCTGCAGCATCTGCGTGGCCATGGTGGCGATGGTCTGCAAGGCCTCGAGGTTGCCGGAGCGCGCGGCGTGGATCATGGCGGCCAGTCCGGGGGCCGCGGCGTTCGCGTCGATGCCGGCGGACAGGTCGGGCAGGGTGGCGGGATTCTGGATGCCGCGCAGCATGGATTCGACGATGGTGAAGTCCTCTTCGTCGAGGTGGCGGAAGGCGCCGATCTCGCGCTGGCCCGCGAGGATCCTGCGGACGGCGGCGACCAGGTCCGTCCAGCCGTTGTTCTCGGCCTGCCGCAGGATCTCGTCGAGGTCGGGCACCGCCGCCCGGTTCTGGCAGGCGATGACCACGCGGTGGATGAGCCCGGCGTGGGCCTGGAGGATCTGTTCGGATTTTTCCGGCAACTGGGGCATGGTGGCGGGCTCGCTCGCGGTACGGACCGGGTTGCGAACGGAGTGTAGCGGATGCGCCCGCGCCCCGGTACCCGCGCAAGGCTTGATTGATTAGGGTGCTCTAATATAGACTAAGTCTAAATCGGTATTGGCCTATCATGGTTGTGTGCCGCAAAACAAACCGCTGTTGAAGGAGATGTGCGTCATGAAGAAGTTCCCGACCACCGTATTGGCCCTGGCCCTGGCCGGCGCCGCATCACTCGCCGCCGCGGCCGACTGGCAGCCGCTTCCCGACAAGGCCCCCGAGCCGGCCGACAACCCGACCACGCCGGCCAAGGTCGAGCTCGGCAAGATGCTGTACATGGATCCGCGCTTCTCGGCGACCGGCACCGTGTCCTGCAACACCTGCCACAACGTCATGCTCGGCGGCGACGACAATCGCAACTTTTCCATGGGCGTGCACGGCCAGATGGGCGGGCGCAGCGCGCCGACGGTCTGGAATTCGGCCTTCAGCTCGGTGCAGTTCTGGGACGGCCGTGCGCCCAGCCTGGAAGAGCAGGCCAAGGGGCCGGTCGCCAATCCCGTCGAGATGGGCATGAAGGACGTCGACGTCGCCATGAACCGCGTGCGCCAGATCCCCGGCTACAAGGCCTATTTCGAGAAGGCCTTCGGCCCGGATTCGATGACGGTGGCGAACGCCGCCAAGGCTGTGGCCGCCTACGAACGCACGCTGATCACGCCGAACAGCGCCTATGACCGCTATGTGAAGGGCGACAAGAAGGCCATGACCGAGCAGCAGGTGCGCGGCATGAACACCTTCGCCGAGGTCGGCTGCACCACCTGCCACTCGGGTCCGGCCTTCAACGGCCCGACCCTGCCCGAGGGCACGGGCTTCTTCATGAAGTTCCCGACCTTCGCGGACAACGAGTACGAGAAGAAGTACGCCTTCATGAAGGACCTGGGCCGCTTCGACGTGACCAGGAACGAGGGTGACAAGCACATGTTCAAGGTGCCGACGCTGCGCAACATCGCCCTCACGGCACCGTACTTCCACAACGGCGCGGTCCGCACGCTGGACGAGGCGGTCAAAGTGATGGCCAAGACCCAGCTCAACCAGGACCTGACCGAAGCGCAGACGGCCGATATCGTCGCCTTCCTGGGCGCGCTGACCGGCGAGTTCCCGGTGCAGACCATGCCCCAGCTGCCGCCGACCGAAGGCTGGGCGTTCGAGTACACGGCCGACAAGTAAGCCGCCACCCGCAACGGGGATACGACGGCCGCCTCCGCACAGCGCGGGGCGGCCGTTTTCTTGTGTCGGGCGCGCTCGCTGCGCCGCAAAGACGATAGGGCCACGGACGCGCGCAGCGTGCACGCCGGCGTACATCGTGAGATCGGGATTCGGGATTCGGGATCCGGGATTGGGGGATTGGGGGTATTTCTGTGTGGTTCCGTGGCCAATGCCCCGCATTCGGGATCAGCGTGCGCCTTCCTGCAATTCCCGCCACAGATTCACGATCGCGCAGAACAGGTCCGCGGTGCGCTCGGCGTCGTAGATCGCCGAGTGCGCGGATTTCTCGTCCCACTGGAAGCCGGCCGCCTGTACCGCGCGCGCCAGTACCGTCTGGCCGTAGGCGAGACCGCCGAGCGTGGCGGTGTCGAAGGTGCTGAACAGGTGAAAGGGATTGCGCTTGATGCCGGTGCGCAGCGCGGCGGCCTTGACGAAGGCCAGATCGAACGACGGGTTGTGCCCGACCAGGATGGCGCGGGTGCACTGGCTTTCCTTCACCAGCCGGCGCACGGGTGCGAAGACCTTCTCCAGCGCCTCGCGCTCCGGTTTGGCGAAACGGAAGGGGTGATAGGGGTCGATGCCGGTGAATTCCAGCGCCTTGGGGTCGAGCTTCGCGCCCGGGAAGGGCTCGACGTGGCAGGCGTGGGTCTCGAGGCGCGACAGCACGCCCCGGTCGTCCATCTGCAGGGTGACCGCCGCGATCTCCAGGAGGGCATCGGTCTTGGGATTGAAGCCGGCGGTCTCGACATCGACCACGACCGGGAGAAAGCCGCGGAAACGCTCTCCGAGCCGGGTGACGGGGCGGGCGACCGCCTGAGCTGAGTCTTCGGAATCGTGCATCGGGCAAGGATACCGGATCGGGGCGGCCGTGGCGACGCAGTAGATGTCGTGAACGCAGCGTCGTAGGGTGCGTCGAGGCGCAGCCTGACACACCGTGCCATGCACTGCGGTGCGTCGCTGCGCCGACGCACCCTACGATCCGGTGCGGGCTGCGCTATGGGCGCAGCCTCCAGCGCAGGCGCTCCCCGGCATACAGCGGCACCACCTCGGTGTCGCCGAGCGCATAGCTCCCCGGCACCTCCCAGTCCTCTTTGACCAGCGTCACCGTGCCGGTGTTGCGTGGCAGACCGTAGAAGTCCGCGCCGAAGAAACTCGCGAAGCCCTCCAGCCTGTGCAGTGCGCCGGCCTCTTCGAAGGCCTGGGCGTACAGTTCCAGTGCCGCGTGCGCGGTGTACATGCCGGCGCAGCCGCAGGCGCTCTCCTTGGCGCCGCGCGGATGCGGCGCGCTGTCGGTGCCGAGGAAGAACTTCGGATCGCCGCTGATCGCCGCGGCGACCAGCGCCCGGCGGTGGCGCTCGCGCTTGAGCACCGGCAGGCAGTAGTGGTGCGGACGGATGCCGCCCTGGAACATGGCGTTGCGGTTCATCAGCAGATGGTGCGCGGTGAGCGTGCCGGCGACGCTGGACGGCATCGACCTCACGAAGTCGAGGCCGTCGGCGGTGGTGATGTGTTCCAGCACCAGCCTGAGATCCGGAATGCGCTTGAGCAGCGGCTCCAGGTGGCGTTCGATGAACACCGCTTCACGATCGAACACATCGACCGCCGGATCGGTAACCTCGCCGTGCACCAGCAGCGGCATGCCGATCTCGGCCATGGCCTCCAGCGTCGCGTAGGTCTTTTCCATGGCGGTGACGCCGGCATCGGAATTGGTGGTCGCGCCGGCCGGGTAGTACTTCACCGCGTGCACCTGCCCGCTGGCCTTCGCTGCGCGGATCTCCTCGGGGCGGGTGTTGTCGGTCAGGTACAGCGTCATCAGCGGCTCGAAGGCGTTGCCCGGCGGCAGCGCCGCGAGGATGCGCTCGCGGTAGGCCAGCGCCTGTGCGGTTGTCGTCACCGGCGGCCTGAGGTTGGGCATGACGATGGCGCGCGCGAACTGCGCCGCGGTGTGCGGCACGACGCTCGCCAGCGCCGCGCCGTCGCGCAGATGCAGATGCCAGTCGTCGGGGCGGGTCAGGGTGAGGTTTGTGGTCATGGTGTGGTGGCTTCGGTTGGCGTCAGGGAGGGGATTATACGTCGGTGGCTGTTGGTGGGGAGGGGCTATAGGGGCTAGGGGCTAGG
>JAJJPM010000193.1:0-8167 GCA_032907525.1 Gammaproteobacteria bacterium | reverse complement strand
GCCACCGAGCGAGTCATGTCTGACGTGATTCATGTCGCCGCCGCCGTGCTGGTCAACGCCCAGGGCGATGTGCTCGTCGCGCGCAGGCATGCGCACGCGCATCAGGGTGGGCTGTGGGAATTCCCCGGCGGCAAGGTCGAGCCGGGGGAGAGCGCGCTGCAGGCGCTCAGACGCGAGATCCACGAAGAACTGGGGCTGGACGTGGTCGAGGCGCGGCCGCTGATCCGCGTGCCCCACGACTATCCAGACAGGCGTGTGCTGCTGGACGTGTGGCGGGTGACGGCGTTCCGTGGCGAGGCCCACGGGCGCGAAGGGCAGCCGCTGCGCTGGGTGGAGCCGGAACGCCTGCGGGAGCTCGACTTCCCGGCCGCCAACGCGCCGATCGTCACGGCCGCCCGGCTGCCCGACCGCTACGTGATCACCCCCGAACCGGACGGGGATTTCCTCGATCGGCTCGACCGCGTGCTGGCGCGCGGCGCGCGGCTGCTGCAGCTGCGGGCCAGATCGCTGTCGGCGGCCGAGTACCTCGAACTCGCGCGGGTCGTCTGCGCGCGCGCCCGGGCCTGTGGTGCGCAGGTGCTGCTGAACGCCGATCCCGCATTGGTCGGTGCGGCCGGTGCGCAGGGCGTGCATCTGAGCGCACGGCGGCTGCGGGCGCTGTCCGCACGCCCTCTGCCGGCCGGTCTGTGGGTGGCGGCATCCTGCCACGATGCGGCCGAACTCGCGCAGGCGGCGCGCATCGGTGTGGATTTCGTCGTGCTCGGGCCGGTGCTGCCGACGGCCAGTCACCCCGGCGCCCCATCGCTCGGCTGGGAGACGTTGCGCACCCTGACCGAGACCACGGCGCTGCCGGTGTTTGCCCTGGGCGGCCTGCAAGCGGATGATCTCCCGCGTGCGTGGGAAGCCGGTGCACAGGGCATCGCCGCGATACGCGCATTTTGGGAGGAGGGCGCATGAACGGACGCGTGAAGCCGCGCCTGTGGATGGCCGCCGCCACTGTGCTGCTGGTGGCGGTCGCGGTCAGCGCATGGCGTCTGCGCAGCGACGCCGATGCGCCGCCCGTGCCGCTCGCCGCTTCCGCGACCGACTGCGACAGCGCGCGCACAGCCTGCGGGGCGCAGGGGGAAGGTCTGAGGATCGAGCTGCGGCTCGGGCCGCCGGTGCAGCCACTGGAGGCCTTCGACATCGCGCTGCGCATCGCCGACGGCACGCTCACCGACTCGGCCGTCGTGGAGGTGCAGTTCGTGATGCGGGGCATGGATATGGGCATCAACCGCTATCGCCTGGCGCGCGCCGCCGACGGCGTCTGGCGCGGCCGCGCCGTCCTTCCCGTGTGCACGTCGCGCCGGACGGACTGGATCGCCGAGCTGGACATCCGCGACGGCACACACCGCTGGACGGCGGCCCTGCCGTTCACGAGCGAATAGGGAAGACGAAGGCCTGCCACGGAAGCCAGTGCGGCGGGCCCGGTTTTCACGGGTCAGCTGTCGCCGTTCGTTTCCCCTTCCTCGCCGGGCGCGGGATCGCCCGGGATGCGCATGCCTTCGCCCAGCCATTCGCCGAGGTCGATGAGACGGCAGCGCTCCGAGCAGAAGGGGCGCCAGGGATTGCCCGGGGACCAGGGGATCTTCTTGCCGCAGGTGGGACATGCGACCTGGGGCGGCTGCCGGTCAGTGTGCGTCACATGTCACCTCCGCCCGGCGCAAATCGCGGACGAAAACCTTTCTAGCCACGAAACCCGCGAAAACTCGACTGGCTGCAAAAAACTCATCTCGGCCACGGAAGCACACGGAAATACACGGAAGACGGGAACCGGCGGGTTTTGCATTCCGTGTATTTCCGTGTGCTTCCGTGGCCAATAAGGGTTTTGTCTGTGCCTTCCGTGGCTGAAAAGGTTTTTTTTCAGGGTCATCAGATGATGCAGCACGCCAGTTCGAAGCGGACGTCGCCGGCCGCCTGCACGGCACGCTCGTTGGTCGACGGCTGGGTCATGAACCGGACGCTGAAGCGATGGCGTCCGCCGCTGATCTCGGCATAGTACGGACTGCCGGCGGGCAGGGCGACGCGCACCATCTGGCAGGGTACGTTGGGATCGAGGGCTCGCTGGAAGAAGCCGGCCTCGGCGGTGTGCTGATGGAACAGATTGCTGCCCCGGGTCAGCCGCAGGATCAGCTTGATGGCGCGGCCGACGACATCGAAATTGTCCAGCCATGCGGCCAGATCGCGCAGGCGTTCCTCCGCCGGCCGCTCGACCCAGAAATGGAAGGCGGGGAGGTCGAAGTCGCAGGTGCCGCCGGGGATGGCGCTGCGCTGCTGGATGGCGCTCAGAAATTCGTTGTTCTTGAGGTGGGCACCGACCGGCCCGTTGTAGGCGTGCAACTGGTCGATCAGCAGATCCAGCTCGTCCAGGAGGTCGCCGAGCTGCACCCGATCCACGTCGGGATTCTGCTCCAGGCGCGCCAGGTTGGCGGTGTGCCGCTCGAGTTCCTTCATGACCTCGGTCTTGAGGTCGCTGCGGCCGAAGATGCTCATGATGTCGAGCAGGCTGTCGAGCGCCGCCCGACTGTCCCAGGGGCTGGTCCCGCCCAGATGATGGCGCACTTGCTGGAACAGGAATTCGAGCCGCAAAAAGGCGCGAATACGTTCATTAAGTGGCTGTTCGTAAATTACTTTTTGAGACACGAGGGAAGCCGGCCGGGTGGTCCGCAGGGTTTGGGCGCCTATTGTTCCACGATGCCGGCGACGCTGGCAAATCGGCGCGCCGGCCACGGACTAAACCCTGTTAGCCACGAAACCCACGAACCTCGTCAAAGGCAAAACCTTAGCCACGAAACCCACGAAATCCACGAAAGGAATTCGATCTTCAAATCCATTCAGATACGTTCGTGGATTTCGTGGGTTTCGTGGCTATCGATGTTTGCCCGTGTTTTCCGTGGCTAAACAGGTTTTGTCCGTGCCCGCAGTGGTGATCACCGGCGCCGGCCGCGTCATCGGGATGCCAGGGCGAGGTAGCGGTGGTGGAGGGCGTCGACCTGGGTGTCCAGCGCGGTCGCGTCGCCGCTGTTGTCGATGACGTCGTCGGCGCCGGCGCGGCGCTGCTCGCGGCCCAGCTGGGCCGCCAGGATGCCGTCCAGCTGATCGGGGGGCAGGCGGTCGCGCGCCAGTACCCGTTCGCGCTGCAGTTCCACGGGTACGTCCACGACCAGCACACGATCCACCATATCGCGCTGCGCGGCCTCGAACAGCAGAGGGATCACCAGCACCACGTAGGGAGCGTGCGCCGCCGCCGCCCGGGCGGCCATCTCGTCGTGGATGCGCGGGTGCAGGATGCCTTCCAGCCGGAGCCGCTGCTGCGCGTCGGCGAACACCCGCGCCCGCAGCCGGCCGCGATCCAGCCGCCCCTGCGCGTCCAGCATCTCGGTGCCGAAGGCGGCGACGATCTCGGCGAGCGCCGGTCGCCCCGGTTCGACGAGTTCCCGGGCGATGACGTCCGCGTCGATGACCGGCACGCCCCGCGCCGCGAACAAGGCCGCGACCGTGGATTTCCCCGAGCCGATTCCGCCTGTCAGACCGATGCGCAACATGGCGCTTAGCTTAGTCGGATGCAGGTGCCCGCGCCATGCGCGGGGGTGACTTATAGCCACGAAATCCACGAAACCCGATCACTTAAAAACTCATTGCAGCCACGGAAGCACACGGAAACACACGGAACGCGAAACCCGCTGCAATTTCTACCCTCCGTGTATTTCCGTGTGGTTCCGTGGCTAATGCGGTTTTTGGGTTAATGGATTCCAACAAGCTTGAATGACCCGGTAGCCCCAAGAGCCTTTCGTGGGTTTCGTGGATTTCGTGGCCATAACTGGCCTCGGCGTCACGCCAGGCCGGCGAAGCGCAGATAGGCCTGGGTGATGTCCTCGCCCCAGAGCAGGGCCAGCCAGCCGGCGGCGGCGATGTAGGGGCCGAAGGGGATGGGGATGTTGCGGTCGCGGCCGCGGATGAGAATGAGGGCGATGCCGACGACGGCGCCGACCAGCGAGGACAGCAGGATGGTGACCGGCAGCGCCTGCCAGCCCAGCCAGGCGCCGATGGCGGCGAGCAGCTTGAAATCGCCGAAGCCCATGCCTTCCTTGCCGGTGAGCAGGCGGAACAGCTGATACACGGACCACAGCGACAGATAACCGGCCGCCCCGCCGATGATGCTCGAGCGCATGTCGGTGAACACCGCGCCGAGGCTCAGCAGCAGCCCCAGCCACAGCAGCGGCAGTGTGATGGAGTCCGGCAGCAGCTTGTGGTCGAAGTCGATCAGGCTCAGCGCGATCAGCGCCCAGGTGAAGATCAGCGCGGCCGCCAGCGGCCACCCCCAGCCCAACCGCCAGGCGACAACTGCCGACAGCAGCGCGGTGACGAATTCGACGACGGGATAGCGCGGCGAGATGCGCGTGCCGCAGGCCGAGCACTTCCCGCGCAGGAACAGGTAGCTCAGCACCGGGACGTTCTCCACCGCCGTGATCCGGTGCCCGCAGGACGGACAGCGCGAGCGGGGGGCGATCAGATCGAAGCGTTCCTCTTCCGCAGCGGGTTCGTCCGGGTGCAGGTATTCCAGGCACTGCCGGCGCCAGTCGCGGTCCATCATCACGGGCAGCCGGTAGGCGACCACGTTGATGAAACTGCCGACCAGCAGGCCGAAGAGGAAGACGGTACCGATCAGGAGGGCGGGGTGCTGGGCGAGCAGGTTGAACAGGTCCATGGGTTCCTTCAAGTTCAAAAGCCTTTAACACGAAGGCGCAGAAGGCGCACGAAGGAAAATCCTGAATCCATGTGAAGCCGTGATCGATGATCAACCGGACCCAATTCTATTCTGCCACGGAGAATACGGACGAAAACCGATCTATGGCCACGAAATCCACGAAACCCGCGAAAATTGAATAGGCGGGTTTACTGAAAGTACCTTTCGTGGATTTCGTGGGTTTCGTGGCTAAAAAGGTTTTTCCGTGTTTTCCGTGGCTGCTTTTGGGTTCGTCCCGGTACGGCGCGATCAGATCGCCGAGCCCATCTTGAAGATCGGCAGGTACATGGCCACGACCAGGCCGCCGACCAGCACGCCGAGGATCGCCATGATCAGCGGCTCCAGCAGACTGCTGAGCGCATCGACGGCGTCGTCGACCTCGCGCTCGTAGAAGTCCGCGACCTTGCCGAGCATGGCATCCAGCGAGCCGGACTCCTCACCGATGGCGACCATCTGCACGACCATGTTCGGGAACAGGCCGGTCTGGGTCATGGCGAGCTGCAGCTGCTGGCCGGTGGCGACCTGATCACGCATGCGCAGCACCGCATCGGCATAGACGATGTTGCCGGTGGCGCCCGAGACCGATTCCAGGGCCTCGACCAGGGGCACGCCAGCGGCGAACATGGTCGACAGGGTGCGCGCATAGCGGGCGATGGCGGCCTTGGTCATGATTTCGCCGATGATGGGCATCTTCAATATCAGCCGGTCCAGGGCCTGGTTGAACTTGCGTGAACGCTTCTTGGCCTGCAGCAGGCCATAGACGATGCCACCAATGGAGCCAAATACGACGTACCAATAGTCCTGCATGAAGCGGGACATGTTGACGACCATCTGGGTGAACGCCGGAAGGTCTGCGCCGAAATTCTTGAACAGACTTTCGAATTGAGGCACCACGAAGATGAGCAGAATAGCGGTGACGATGAACGCCACGATGATGACCGCCGTGGGATAGAACAACGCCTTCTTGATCTTGGCCTTCAGCGCCTCGGTCTTTTCCTTGTAGGTGGCGATCTTGTCCAGCAGGGTGTCGAGCACGCCGGCCGCCTCGCCGGCCTCCACCAGGTTGCACACCAGATCGTCGAAATACAGCGGGTGCTTGCGCAGCGAGTCGGCCAGATTGCTGCCGCCCTCGATGTCGGCCTTCACCGTCATCACCAGCTGCTGCATCTTGGGGTTCTCGTGGCCTTTGCCGATGATGTCGAAGGCCTGCACCAGTGGCACGCCCGACGACATCATGGTGGCGAGCTGACGGCTGAAGATGGCGATGTCCTTGGGGGTGATCGCCTTGCCCTTGCCGGCGCCGGTCAGGGCGGATTTCTTTTTCACCTTGAGCGGCACGATGCCCTGCTTGCGCAGTTCCGCCTTGACCAGGGTCGGGTTGGTGCCGCGGCTCTCGCCCTTGACGCGGTTGCCGCGCTTGTCGGTGCCCTCCCAGGCGAACAGATTCAGTTTGAGTGCTTTTTCCGCCATGGTCTCGTTTTCCTTCGCTGAACGCGCTTAGTCCTTGGTGACGCGGTTGACTTCTTCCAGGCTGGTGACGCCCTGCTTGACCTTGCGCAGCCCGGAGGTGCGCAGATCGGCGATGCCCTCCTTGCGCGCCTGGTCGGCGAGCTGGATGGCGTTGCCGCCCTCCATGATGATGCGCGACATCTCGTCGGAGATCGGCATCACCTGGTAGATGCCCACGCGGCCCTTGTAGCCGCCGGTGCACTGGTCGCAGCCGTCGGGATTGTGGGCATAGAGTTTGAGGCCGGCGTCGATGTCCGCCTGCTCGAAGCCCTCATCCAGCAGCGTGGCGGCCGGGATGTCGACCGGCTTCTTGCAGTTGCCGCACAGGCGCCGGGCGAGGCGCTGGGCGATGATCAGGTTCACCGCGCTGGCGATGTTGTAGGGCGGTACGCCCATATTGGCCAGGCGCGCCAGGGTCTGCGGCGCGTCGTTGGTGTGCAGCGTCGACATCACCATGTGACCGGTCTGGGCCGCCTTGATGGCGATCTCGGCCGTCTCCAGGTCACGGATCTCACCAACCATGATGATGTCCGGGTCCTGGCGCAGAAACGCGCGCAGGGCCTCGGCGAAGGTCAGGCCTGCCTTCGGGTTCATGTTGCACTGGTTGATACCGGCGAGGTTGATTTCGACGGGGTCTTCGCAGGTCGAGATGTTGCGGTCGGGCGTATTGAGAATGTTCAGGCCGGTGTACAGCGACACAGTCTTACCGGAACCGGTCGGGCCGGTGACCAGGATCATGCCGTAGGGCTTGTTCAGGTTCTCGAGGTACAGCTGCTTCTGATCGTCCTCGTAGCCCAGGGCGTCGATGCCCAGCTTGGCGCTGCTCGGATCCAAAATACGCAGCACCACCTTCTCACCGAACAGGGTCGGGCAGGTGTTGACGCGGAAGTCGATGGCGCGCGTCTTGGACAGGTGCATCTTGATGCGGCCGTCCTGGGGCACGCGGCGTTCGGCGATGTCCATGCGGCTCATCACCTTGAGGCGGGCGATGATGCGCGGCGCCAGCGCCAGCGGCGGCGAGGCCACCTCGTGCAGCACGCCGTCCTGGCGGAAGCGCACGCGGAAGCTCTTTTCGTAGGGCTCGACGTGGATGTCCGAGGCCCCCTTGTTGATGGCGTCGAGCAGGATCTTGTTGACGAAGCGCACCACCGGCGTGTCGTCGACATCGGAGGTGTCCTTGTCGTCGACCTCGTCCTCGCCGCCGGCGACGATGTCGAGGTTCTCCAGATCCTCGTCGAGCAGCGCACCCATGCCGGCGTCGGCCTTCTCCAGGGCCCGCTCGATCATCTGGGCGAGCTTCTCCTCCTCGACCAGGATGGCCTCGGTGGCCACGCCGGTGTGGAACTTGATCTCGTCCAGGGCGGTGAGGTTGGTGGGGTCGGAGACCGCCACGAACAGGCGGTTGCCGCGTTTGAACAGCGGCAGGGCACGGTGCAGGCGGATGAGCTTCTCGTCGACCAGCTTGATGGGCGCCGAATCCAGGTCCATGACCGCCAGGTCGAAGACCGGGATACCGAATTCCTGGCAGGCGGCGTTGGCGATGACAGAACCGGAAACCAGCTTGTTCTCGACCAGATAGCTGGTCAGGGGCTGGCGCTTCTTGAGGGAAGCCTCGATGGCGCCGAGGGCGGCGGCCTCCTCCAGGACGCCGTCGTTGACCAGCCGGCGGCCCAGGCCGGTCAGTTGGATGCGGGGGTTGGTCAATGCCATGCGGAGTTCCCTGTCCTGATCCAGTGAGGCGTTACACGATAACGGCGCGGGCCCGGCCGGGCAACCCGTGCGTTCTTCGTAGCCATCTGAAAATCAATAAAAATTCGCTTATATGCCCATGATCGCGGGAAGCGCTATGTGCACGGAAGCCTATCGGCGCTT
>JAJJPM010000192.1:0-32312 GCA_032907525.1 Gammaproteobacteria bacterium | reverse complement strand
GTCCGGCGGGGCCGGCGTGCATGCGGCCGGGCGCCCGGGCGGTCCGGTGGATGCCGCGCAATGCGTGAGTTGCCATGCCGCGGCGCAGCCGGCGCTGGTGCAGGCATGGCGGGACAGCGGCCACGGTGCGGGCGGCGTCAGCTGCCTGGCGTGCCACGGCGCGGTCCATGACGCCGCCGCCAAGGCACGCCGCGACGAGACCTGCATGGGCTGCCACGGCGGTACCGAAGCGCCGGTGGCGCACAGCTACGCGACCTCCAAGCACGGCCTGATCGCGAAGCTGGAGGCGCCGCACTGGGACTGGACGCAGCCGCTGCGCGCCGCCAACTACCGTGCGCCGGGCTGCGCCTATTGCCATTTCCACCGGGGCGGGCACGATACCCGGCGCATGCTCGCGCCCGCGGAGGCGGATACCGTATCGGCCGAGGCGCAGCGCGCCCGCGATAGCGCCAACGCAGTCTGTTACGATTGCCATGCGCCGCGCTATGTCGGCCGGCTGAGCGAGGGCGGGGCGCGCATGCTGGACATCGCCCGCATGAAGCAGCGCGAGGCACATGCCCTGATCGAGGCCGCCCGCCACGAGCATACGGATGCCGAACTGGTGCAGGCCATGGAGCTGCTGGCACGGATGCAGCGGCACGTGACCAACGTGCGTCTCGGTGCCGGGCACCAGTCGCCCGATTACCAGTGGTGGCACGGCCAGCCGGCGCTGGACGGCGATCTGCTGCGCATCAAGGGCGAACTGAGCCGGCTGCGGCGCATCCAGGCGGATGGGCGGGACGGGTCCGCCGGCACGGACGGCGCGGCGGGAATGGACACGCCCCGCCCGGCGTCCAATGCCCCGACGAGTATCGATTCGCGGTGAGATTCCGCAAGGAGAGAACGCAATGAATGCAAGACTGGCTTCCTGGATGCTGGCGCTGCTGTGCGCCGCCGGCGCGGCGCAGGCCGAGAACGTGACGCTGAAACACGGCGATCTGACGTTGAACGCGAATCTGGAGGCGGCGCAGGAGAACTGGCAGGAAGGGCCGGTGCTGCTCGTCACCCACGGTACGCTGGGACATGGCGGCATGGAGATCATCGCGACCCTGCAGTCCCTGTTCGCCGAACAGGGCATCAGTTCGCTCGCGCCCACGCTGAGCCTCGGCCTGGACGACCGCCGGGGCATGTACGACTGTGCCGTGCCGCACGCCCACAAGCACACCGACGCGCTGGACGAGATCGGTCTGTGGCGCGACTGGCTCAAGGTGCAGGGCGTGCAGGAGATCGTCCTGGTCGGACACTCGCGCGGCGGCAACCAGACGGCCTGGTTCGCGGCCGAGCGTCCCGAACCGGCCGTGCGCGGTGTCGTGCTGATCGCCCCCGCGACCTGGAGCGAGGCCTATGCCGAAGCGGACTACCGCAAGCGCTATTCGACGGACCTGGCGACCGTGCTCACGCGGGCGCAGAAGCTGGTCGAGTCCGGGAAAGGCGAGACCTGGATG
The DNA here is from genome assembly GCA_032907525.1 of Gammaproteobacteria bacterium. GTDB lineage: Bacteria > Pseudomonadota > Gammaproteobacteria > Thiohalobacterales > Thiohalobacteraceae > JAHJQQ01. The sequence goes on along the minus strand of JAJJPM010000192.1, from coordinate 30,828 downwards.
GAGAAGACCGGCTTCCTCTACTGCGCCGACGCCAAGGTCCAGGCGCAGTCCTTCGTCTCCTATTACACGCCCGACCAGCGTCTGGACACGCCCAGCCTGCTCGCCGACATCGAGGTGCCGGTGCTGGTGTTCGCCGGCAGCGCCGACGACGTGGTCCCGGACGTGGCGGAGAAGGTCGAACCGATGGCCGACGGCCAGCGCATCCGCCTGGAGGTCATCGACGGCGCGGACCATTTCTTCCGCGATCTGTACGCCGACGAAGTGGTGGAGGCCACCCGCGCCTTCATCGACGCGCTGTAGGCGTTCATGCGGCTCACGGCGGCGGGCGCCGCGCGCGCCGGATCGAAGCGCGCATGCCGCCCACGGCCCGCCGGGGCGGCTTCCTCGCCGTCGCCCTGCACAAACCCTGACTCATCGGCGCACCACCAGAGACCGGTCCCATGCACGCAACACTGCCATTGCTGAAATCCACCGACTTCCCGCCCCTGCGCCGCGGCCGGCTGGAGACGCTGCAGGTCAATCTCGGCTACCGCTGCAACCAGGCCTGCCTGCACTGTCATGTGAACGCCGGTCCCACGCGGCGCGAATCCATGGATGCGGAGACCGTCGCGCTGGTGCTGGAGTTCATGCGGACGGCCGGCATCCGCGTGCTCGATCTGACCGGCGGTGCGCCCGAGCTGAACCCGCATTTCCGCACCCTGGTCGTCGCGGCGCGCGAGCTCGGTGTGCAGGTCATCGACCGCTGCAATCTCACTATCTTCGAGGAGCCCGGGCAGGAGGATCTGGCGGAATTTCTCGCGGTACACGGGGTCGGGATCGTCGCCTCGCTGCCCTGCTACCTGGAGGAGAACGTCGACGCCCAGCGCGGCGCGGGTGTGTACGCGGCGAGTCTGCGCGGATTGCAGCGACTCAACGCGCTCGGCTATGGCCGCCCGGACGGCGGTCTGATGCTGAATCTGATGTACAACCCCGCGGGGCCGATGCTGCCGCCGGCGCAGTGCGCGCTGGAGAACGACTACCGCCGCGAACTGCGCGCCCGCGCGGGCGTGGAGTTCAACCGGCTCTACGTGCTCGCCAACATGCCCATCCAGCGCTTCGGCAGCACGCTGGTGTCGCGCGGCGGGTTCCGCGACTACATGGCGCTGCTGCGCGGTGCGCACCGCGCCGAGAATCTCGACAACGTGATGTGCCGGACGCTGCTCAGCGTCGACTGGCAGGGTCAGGTCTACGACTGCGATTTCAATCAGATGCTCGGCGTCGGCCTGGGCGGCCGCCGGCGGCATCTGCGCGAGCTGATCGGCGTTCCGCTGGAAGGCGAAACGATCGCGGTCGCCGATCACTGCTACGGCTGCACCGCCGGCCAGGGCGCGAGCTGCGGCGGCGCGCTCAATCCGCCCGCGTGATGCCCGCGGGCGTGACGCCATTCCGCCGCGGGCCGCGTTCAAGAGACGTATCAGCCACGGAACCCACGGAACAACACGGAAAGCATTCATTGCCTAAACCCGGCACCATCCCTCCGCGGTCGGGTTTTCGGTTTTTACAATAAGCCTTTTTCCGTGTTGTTCCGTGGGTTCCGTGGCCAAGAAGGGTTTAAGTAAGCGCCATTCGTGTTCGGGGGCATGAGACGGCCGTGGCTGAAATGAGGTTCTCGGGTTCATGCGCATCTCCGTCGTCATTCCCGCGCTGAACGAGGCGGACGGGATCGCGGCCACGCTGCAGCGGCTGCGGCCGCTGCGCGCGCGCGGCCACGAGGTGCTGGTGGTGGACGGCGGCAGCACGGATCCGACCGCGGCGCGCGCCGCCGGTCTGTGCGACCGTCTGCTGCAGGCACCGCGGGGCCGTGCGCGGCAGATGAACGCCGGTGCGCGGGCCGCGCACGGCGACGTCCTGTGGTTCCTGCATGCCGATACCGTGGTGCCCGCGGACGCCGATGCATTGCTGCTCGATGCACTGGCGCGGTGTGCGTGGGGCCGCTTCGACGTGCGTCTGTCCGGGACACAGCCGCTGCTGCGCGTCGTGGAGTCGCTGATGAACCTGCGGTCGCGCATCACCGGCATCGCGACCGGCGATCAGGGGCTGTTCGTGCGCCGCGAGGCGTTCGAACGTGTCGGAGGCTTTCCGGACATCCCGCTGATGGAGGATATCGCCCTGAGCCGGACGTTGAGACGCCATGGTCCGCCGGCCTGCCTGCGCGCACGCCTGGTGACGTCCAGCCGCCGCTGGGAACGCTACGGCGTGCTGCGCACCATCCTGCTGATGTGGCGGCTGCGCTTCGACTACTGGCGCGGCGTGCCGCCCGAGCGCCTGGCGGCGCGCTACCGGCAGGGCTGAGCGGTGCGACATCCCGCCGCGCGCATCCTGGTGTTCGCCAAGGCGCCCGTCGCCGGCGCCGTGAAGACGCGCCTCGCCCCGGCGCTGGGTCCGGAGGGAGCGGCGCGTCTCCATGCGCGCCTGGTGCGGCGCACCGTGGCGCGCGTGAGCGCCTGCGGGCTCGCACCGTTCGAGCTGCATGTCGCGCCCGACGGCCGTCATCCGCTGTTCCGGTCGCTGGCGGGCACCGGCGTCACGCTGGTCGCGCAGCAGGGACGCGATCTCGGCGAGCGCATGCACGCGGCGCTGGCGGCGGCGCTGAGCTCGGCGGAGTTCGCGATCCTGATCGGGACCGACTGTCCCGCGCTGGACTGCGCCTACCTGGCTCTGGCCTGCGACACCCTCGCGCAGGGCCGCCCCGCGGTGCTGGGCCCGGCCGAGGACGGCGGCTACGTGCTCATCGGTCTGCGGCGGCCGGCGCCGACCTTGTTCGCCGGCATCGACTGGGGCGGCCCGCAGGTACTGGCGCAGACCCGCCGGCGGCTGGCGGATCTGGGCTGGGCGGCGGTGGAGCTGCCGACCCTGTGGGATCTCGACCGGCCCGCCGATCTGCAGCGGCTGGGGGCTGCCGAGCGCGCCGAGCTGTGCGGGGAGCGGACCGGCGCGGAATCCTGAGCGGATCCGCGCCCCGCTCAAATCGGCCCTCCCCCGGTCGATACAGGGCTGTCGCAAGGCGCACGCAGCAGGGGATCCGTCGGACGTGGCACGTCGTTACACCCGGGAAGAGAAGCAGGCGGCGCTGGCCGCGGTGGCGACGGGCCAGGAGCCGGCGGCGGTGGCGGCCTCGCTGGGGATCGCCGCCGCGACCCTGCGGCGCTGGCTCAGGGATGCCGGTGCCGTACCGGCGGCCGGCACCGGTCACCCGCGCCGGAACGCCCGCCGATCCGCGCCGCCCTCCGCACGCCTTCAGCTGGTCGTCATCGACGCCGCCGGCGATCTCCCCAAGATCCAGCGCATCCTGCGCAACGAAGGCCTGGATCTCGACATCGTTCCGCTCGACGATCATCCCTTTGCCGGGGGCGTGGCCGACCGGCCGGCATGGCGCGGCCAGGCGTGGGTGGCGGATGCCGACGAGGCCGCCGCGCAGCGCATCTTCGACCTCATCGAACGCAGCGGCAAGACGCTGCCGGTGGCGGTGGTGGGCACGGCCGGCCGGCGGCAGGCCCTGACGCGACGCTATTATCCGACGCTCGACGCGCAGGCCATCAGCGATCTCGGCGCGGTGCTCGAACGCGAACGGCAGGGCATCGCCCTGCGGGCCGAACTGGACACACAGCTGCGCGACTGCCGGACGCATTTCGAACAGCTGCTGCAGTGCAGCTATCGCGCCTTCGATGCCGATCCGGCGCCTATCGCGATCATCGGCGATGCCGGTCATCGCTACGCGAACGGGGCCTATCTGACGCTGGTCGGCGCCGCGAACTTCGACGACATCCGGGACGTGCCCTTCGCGCAGCTGCTCGACGCGAAGAGCCGGACCGTGTTCGCCGACATGCTCGGTCGAATGGACGATACCGGCGCGACGCGGCGACTGGAGCTGCGCCTGCACCGGGGCGTCGAGACCGGTCTGGACCTCACCCGCTTTCCCGGGACCTCGCGCGGATTCCAGATCGTGCTGCATCCCACCGCCGCGGCCGAGGCGGCGACCGAGGACCGGGAGCAGGCCCTGTGGGCGGAACGCATCGGCGACGCACTGAGCCGCGAAGGCCTGTTCTCCGTGGTCTATCAGCCGATCGTCGCGCTGTGCGGTGCGTCGGCGGACACCTACGAGGTGCTGCTGCGCCTCCACGGTGACGATGGCGAATACCTCCCGGCGCATTTCATCCCGGCGGCGGAACGCTCCGGCCTGATGGCGCCGATCGACCGCTGGGTGATCGGCCACGCGGTCGAGGTGATCCGCGAGGAGCGGCGCCACGGCAAGACGCTCACGCTGTTCGTCAACCTGTCCCGGGGATCGCTGGCGGATCCGGGCTTTCCCGCCTGGCTGCGCGCGACGCTGTCCGCGGCGGGCATCCCCGCGGACGCGCTGGTGCTGGAGATCTCCTGCCGGGACATCGCGCCGCAGCTGGCGGACATGGCCGCCGCAGTGAGCGCGATCCGCGCGGTCGGCTGCCGCATCGCGCTGGATCACGCGGGCACGACCTGTCTCGATGCGGGCATCTTCCATCGGGTCGTCATGGACTTCATCAAACTGGACCGGTCTCTCACGGCCGGCGTAGCGCGCTCGGAGGCGTCGATCGAGGCCATCGGCGCGGTGATCGGCGCCGCGGAAACGGCCGGCGCCAGGACCATCGCCGGTTTCGTGCAGGATGCCGAGAGCGTGTCGCGCCTGTGGCGCTGCGGCGTCACCCACGTGCAGGGCTATTTCCTGCAGCAGCCCTCGCGCGCGCTCGACTACGAATTCGCCGCCGAAGAATACGAGATTCCCACCACGAGCCGCTTCGGGCTCTGATCGCTCCGCACGTTCCGCCTCCCGTCATCGGCGCCGCCGGCGCCGGTGCGCTTCGTCCTTTCCGTTCCCTTTGTCTCCGGGCGGGTAACACCCTGTTACAACTTGGCCGCATTCGGCAATACCCGGGAAACACCTGCGGGATAGCGTACTGACCTGTAGTCAAGGGGGGGAATTCCAGGGCAGTTCTAGGGTGAAGACTGTCCGATCCGGCATCCCGCTTGGGGATGCGGATCGGACCTTTTTCGACCGGCTGCCGGGAATCACGCAACGACCGCACGTCAGTCCGGAGGCCAACGATGAGAAATACAAGGCTCATAGCGATCGGATTCGGGATGCTGTACGGAGGCATGGCCGCAGCCAACAACGGCGACCAGATGGTGGGCTACAGCGCGCTGAGCAACGCCATGGGCGGCGCGGTGGTGGCGACGCCGCAGGACGTGACCACGGCACTCAGCAATCCGGCAGGACTCGCATTTCTGAATCTCGGCGAGGCCGGCACGCGCTTCGACATGAATCTGGCTGTACTCAATCCCATCCGCGAACTCAACGGCGTCGAGAGCGACAACGACGCCTACATCATGGCCACCGGCGGCTTCGCCTTCCAGAGCGAGCTGTTCGGCGACGACGTGACCATCGGCGTCGGTGCCTATCCCATCTCCGGCGGCGGCGTCGATTTTCCCAATCGCGCCTTCGCCATGCCGGTACTGGGCAACATGTCGATCGTGGCCACGCGCCAGTCGCTGCGCATCGGCCCGGCGGTGGCCGTGCGCCTCAACGACAAGCTCGCCCTCGGCGTGAACGTGAGCCTGGCCTCGAACCAGATGTCGCTGAAGGGGCCGACGGGCAGCTTCCCGACCGATGTGGCCTACGGTGTCTCCGGCGTGGCCGGCGTCACCTACGAGCCGACCCCGGGCGTGCGGCTGGGCGCGTCCTACACCACGCGTTCGTATTCGCAGGATCTGGAGTGGAACCTGAACGACGGCCAGTACCGCCTGTCGTTCGAGGACCCGCAGACCGTCGCTGTCGGCATCTCCTATCAGCCGTCGCAGCGCTGGCTGATGGAGCTCGACGTCAAGTGGCTGGACTACGAAGGCGTGCGCAGCTCCAACATCCTGTACGGACCGACGCCCGCCCAGGATCGCACGCTCGCCTACGGGTGGGAGAGCCAGTGGGTCGTCGGCCTGGGGACGAAATACCGGGTCAGCGACCGGACGGCGCTGCTGGCCGGCTACAACTACGGCGCCTCGCCGCTCGGGCCGGAAGACGTGAATCAGAACATCGGCGCCACCGCCATCGTCGAGCATCACGTCTCCTTCGGCGCGGAGTTCCGCGTCACCCGGCTGTCGACGCTCACGCTGTCCGTCATCCATGGCTTCGAGAACGACATGACGTCGTCCGTCGGCCTGCCGACCGATGTCAGCTTCGAAACCAACCTGGCCACGCTGCAGTTCACCTATCGGCATTGAGGGCGTGTCCGCGTCCAACCGGTCACCCGTTCATATAACCAGTCAGTAGAGAGAGAGGAGTATTCATCCATGTCCGCAAATTCCACCATCCGGTTTTCCAAGAAGCTGCTCCCCGCAGCGCTGGGTCTGGCCATCGCGCTGACCAGTGCCGGCTGCATGGGGCCGCAGTTCGCGCCGGCCACCTCCGATGCCGGCTGGGATACGACTTACACCGATGCCCTGAGCCCGCACACCCAGCTGGCGCTGGGCGTCATGAATACGCTGAAGGACGACCCCGCCCAGGTCAGGAATCAGGCCGAGGCCGCGGCGCTGTGGGACAAGCTGGCCGGTCAGATCGAGGCCAAGGCGAGCGACGCCGACATCAACGCCACGCGTGCCAAGATCGAGGCGCTGATGGGCACGGCCATGGTCGACAGGATCAAGGCCGAGCAGTACCGCAAGACCGATCTGATGGGCTTCATGATCAGCTCCGGCATGAAGATCCCGAAGGGCGGCAGCGGTTCGCTGAACCCCGATTTCATGGCCGCCCAGCAGGCCGCCAAGATGCTGAAGGACGGCGGTGCGTCGCTGCAGGCCAAGAAGGCGAGCGAATACAAGGCCGTGAGTCCCGAGGAGGCGCTCAGCCCGGTGGAGAGCCTCACCCTGGGTACGGTGGTGCTGCTGGCCGAGGACCGCGATTCCTTCGAGATGAGCCAGGTATTCCGTCTGGCGCTGTACTTCCGTCCGCTGCGCCGCATGTACGACCCCAACCCGGACATCATCAAGGCCTCCGGCTCGAACTTCGAGACGGTGTACATGGACCGCATCTGGCGCGTGCTGCGGCCCGAGCAGATCGCCGCCATCCGCGAGATGAATCTGACCCGCAAGGACATGGACAAATACCTCAAGGAGCACGTGCAGCTCTACAAGGTCGATCCGAAGAAGGACCCGGTCTTCGCGCTGCTCGAATACGCGGTCAACGACTTCCACGAGCAGATCGCGCCTCCGGACACCATCCCGCCGGAGGAGAAGGGCGACTTCTTCATCCCCGCCAGCGTGAAGCGCCTCAGCGGCGCCGGGCCGGATGACGGCAAGAAGCTGTTCGAGGGCATCTGCGCCTCCTGCCACGGCGTGGACGGCCAGGGGCGCTTCCCGCCGATCACCATGCAGTCCTATCTGTCGCTGCACAGCGATCACGAGCACTTCGAGATCGTGCGTTTCGGACCGCCGCAGAAGCCCGGCTCGCCGATCGTGATGCCGACCTTCGCCGACAAGCTCACCGAGCAGCAGATGTGGGCCATCGTCAAGTACCTGCGCACCTTCGAGGGCAGCAGCGGGACGCGCCGCGGCGAGAACGAGGCGCGCGAGAAGGGCGTGAAGTTCTACGACACGCCCGAGGTGTACGCCGCCTGGCAGGCCAAGGACAGCAACAAGTTCTTCCTCGACCTGCAGAGCGACATCGCCTACCGCATCATGGGCCATATCCCGAACAGCGTACACATCCGTCCTGAGGAACTGGCGCAGAAGATGGACCAGCTTCCCAAGGACAAGGAGATCATCGTCATCGACATGTTCGGTTCGCAGGGTCTGGCGCCGGCCAAGATGCTGGCCGAGGCGGGCTACCGCACCTCCTACATGGGCCCGGGCATGATGGACTGGCACATCACGCGTAACTATCCGGTGTCCTATGACTGATCCGATGCCCGCCGCCGCGAGGCGGCGGGCACCGTCCAACGACAGGAGACGAAACATGCGAATACAGGCAATCGTGGTCGGCCTCTTGGCCGCCGCGGGCACCATGACCCTGTGGGCGGCCAAGACGCCCCAGGAGGCCGGCGCGCCGCCGATCGACGAGGTCAAGGCCGTGGCCAAAGGCTATGCCGGTCAGCTCAAGGCGATGCTGCAGCAGCAGATGCAGGCCGCCGGTCCGGTGTCCGCGCTCGGGGTCTGCAGCGACGAGTCGGCGCGCATCGGCAGCGACACGGCACGCGCCAGCGGCTGGTCCATTCGCCGCGTGACGGACAAGGCACGCAACCCGCTCGACATGCCGGATGCCTATGAGAGCCAGGTGCTCGCGGAATTCGAGAAGCGGCTGGGCGGCGGCGAGAAAGAGGTCGCGCGCTACGAGGTTGTCGAAGAAGGTGGTGTGCGCTACGCACGCTTCATGAAGGCGATCGCGGTGGAAGGCGTGTGCCTGACCTGCCACGGCTCGAACGAAGTCGCGCCCGACGTCGCGGCACGCATCCAGACGCTCTATCCGCACGACCGCGCCATGGGCTACAAGCTCGGCGATCTGCGCGGTGCGCTGTCCATCAAGGTCAGGCTCGACTAGTGCGTGAAGGCATGCCGATTTTCCATTCATGCAATGACATCAAGAAGCGAGGAAAGCTGATGAAACACATCTCGATCACACACCGGTTCCAGAAACGATTCCGCGCCGGCGCCGTGGCGGCGCTGCTGGCGGGATCCCTGCTGCCCGCGGCGGTCCCCGCGCAGGAGCCGATCGGGACGAAGCTCACGCCGCGCCTGCACGAGCTGCTGCGCGACGAGATGCTCTCCATCCGCCAGGCCATGGAGCACATCATGAACGGCCTCGTGGCCGGCGACAGTTCCATCGTGGCGAACATGGCCATGCAGGTGCACGACAGCTTCATTCTGACACAGCAACTGACCGAGCAGGACAAGAAGGATCTGATGGCGGCGGCGCCGAAGGAGTTCCTGGCGCTCGACGGCGAATTCCACGTCACGGCCAAGAAGCTCGCCCACGCCGCCGAGCAGAAGGACTTCGAACTGCAGCGCTTCTACTACGGCAAGATGGTCGACAGCTGCCAGGCCTGCCACAGCCAGTTCGTGACCGACCGTTTCCCGCAGTTTGCCGGCAAGGCGCCCGAGGGTCATGCGCATTGATCGCGGCGGTCCCGGTCGTCGGATTTCCGTCCCTGTCCACCCGGTCCTCTCCCGTCCCGTCCGGCGGGGGAGGCGCCGGAACGGGATGATGTCGTGCTGGCGGGTGCGGATCACAGGACGGCGCATGGCATGAACACCTTCGAGTGCCGCGAATACCGGGTGTGGGACCGTGTGGTGCGCGTCTTTCACTGGATCAATCTGCTGACCGTGCTGGGTCTGGCGGGCATCGGCCTGGCGCTGCTCAACGGCAAGGCACTGGGTCTGTCCGCGGAAGGCAAGCTGCTCCTCAAGACGCTGCACGTGTGGATCGGCTATGTGTTCGCCGCGAATCTGCTGGTGCGGCTGGTGTGGGCCTGCGGCGACAACCCGCATGCAGGGTGGCGCGATCTGCTTCCCGCGGGCCCGGCGTTCCGGACGCGCCTCAAGCGCTATCTGCTGGCCCTGCGCGGCCGCACCTCCCGGCCGTATCTGGGCCACAACCCGGCGGGCCGGCTGATGGTCACGCTGCTGCTGGGGCTGTTGCTCGTCCAGGGATTCACCGGCATGGTGCTGGCCGGCACCGACATCTACTATCCGCCGCTCGGCGGCTGGATCGCCCATTGGGTGGCGGCGCCGGGGGTGGATCCCGCTCTGCTGGTGCCCGGCGATCGCACGCTGGTCGATACGGTCGCCTATGCCGATATGCGCCGTTTCCGTGAGCCGTTCATCACCGTCCACGAGTGCGCTTTCTATCTGCTGATGCTGGCGGTGGCGCTGCACGTCGCCGGTGTGGTGGTGGCGGAGCTGCGCGAAGGCGGCGGTCTGATCTCGGCCATGATCACCGGCCGCAAGCGCATCAGTGGACGCCCGGAGGACGCGCCGGACGCGGAGCGGTGACGCCGCAGCGGCCGGCCGACAGCGGAGAAAGCGGTCCATCGCGGCGCGGCCGGCGCGGGGGGTGATATCCCCCGCGCCGGCCGCGCCGTCCTCATTTCAGGTTCGCGACATAGGCCGCCACGGCCTCCATCTCGGCCTCGTCGAGCTTGGCGGCGATATCGCGCATGACCGATCCGGGATCGTTGGTGCGGTCGCCGTACTTGTAGGCGAGCAGCTGGTTGAGGACATAGCGCGACTGCTGACCGGCGAGGATGGAGAATCCGCCGGCGGCCTCGCTGCGGCCGTTCGCGCCGTGGCAGCTCGCGCAGCTCGCCACGCCTGCAGCACCCTGGGTGTAGAGTTTCTTGCCCCGCGCGGCCAGTTCGGAATCGGCTTCACCGGGCGGCAGCGGCAGGCTGGCGTAGTAGGCGGCGATATCGGCGATGTCGGTCTCGTTGAGCGGCGCCAGCATCTGCTGCATGACGCCCTGGAGACGCTGTGCCGTCTGGAAATCCCGCATCTGCTTGACCAGATAGTCCACGTGCTGTCCATCCAGGCGCGGCCAGGCCGGATTCATGGCCAGATTGGCGGCGCTGTGGCAGGCCTCGCAGTCGAACGATTTCGCCTTGCCGGCGACGGGATCTCCCGCGCCGAAAGCCGGACCACAGGTCATGGCGCACAGCGCGACGGCGCCCGCCAACATCGATCTCTTCATATTCGTACACCCCCCTTTGGGATTCTGTCTGAGTCGGAGACGCGGCTGGCCGCGGCGGTACGGCGCCACGGCTCACGCCACGGCGAACGGCACCGTCGGCCATCCGCGTGTCAGGCTAGCGAAGGGTTCGGGGCAGTGTCTGTTACCAGTTGTATGCAGAGTGCTACGGCGTGGAAACGGCGGCGGGCGTCGCGGCACCGATGCGCAGACGCGCCTCCGTGCCCTGTCCCAGCGTGGAGTGCAGATCGAGCGCCCAGCGATGCCGGTCCGCCAGCTGGCGCGCGATCGCGAGGCCGAGACCGCTGCCGCCGGTGCTGCTGCTGCGGGATTTGTCCAGGCGGTAGAACGGCTGGAACACCAGTTCGAGTTCCTCCGCCGGTATGCCCGGGCCCTGATCGACGACGCGGATGATCGCGCCCCCGGGCATGGGGCTGCAGGACACGCGCACCGGCTTGCCGTCGCCGTAGCGCAGCGCATTGCACAGCAGGTTCTGCACGATGCGACGCAGCGCCAGCGACGAGGCGTGGCAGCGGCAGGGCGTATCGGTCGGTTCGAACCGGATCCGCCCGCCCGTCGGATCCATGTCGGCGGCCAGCCTCGCCAGCAGGTCGTCGACCGCGATTTCGCCGGCGTCGTCGATCTGCAGGCCGCGGCTGAAGGCGAGCGATTCGCCGATCAGGCGGTTCATGTCCTCCAGGTCGGCGGTGATCTGAGCGATGAGCGCCGCATCCGCCTTCTCGGTCCCGTCGTCCAGCATCTCGACGGCGAGGCGGATGCGCGCGATGGGTGTGCGCAGATCGTGGGCGATACCCGCGAGCAGCACGGTGCGGTTGGACAGCAGCTGCTGGATCTGCGCGGCCATGTCGTTGAAGGTGCGCGCCAGTGTCGCGAGCTCGCCCGGGCCGGTCTCCGGCAGCGGCCCGGGCATGTCGCCGGCGCCCAGCTGCTCGGCCGCGCGCGAGAGGCGCGCGAGCGGCCGGGTCAGCCGGCGCACCATCAGCACGGTGGTGATGCCGGTGAGCAGGGCGCTGCTGATGAGAATCGACACCAGGGCCGAGGGGATGTGGATGTCGATGCGCGCCGCGGGAAAGCCGATCCGCAGCACCTCCTGCGGGCGCGGTATGTCGAACCAGTACCAGGTGCCGCCGTCCTCGTCGCGGCTGCGGCTGAGGCGGATATCGGCCTGCAGCCGGCGTATCAGCGAATTGCGCAGGAAATAGACGTAGGGCAGGTAGACGCTGGCGCGCGCCAGCGGCGGCATGTCGGCGTGCATCACCAGACCCTGACGCGCCTCCAGGTCGTATTCAAGCGCGGGCCGCGCGCCGGGCGGCAGCGCCTCCCAGGCCTCCACCGCCGTGACGATGAATGCCGCCAGATCGTCGGCCGAGCGTTTCGCCACGGGGATCATGACGTAATACGCCGTCAGCAGGAATGCGAACACCTCGAAGACGATCATGACGGCGGCGATGGTGATCGCCGTGCGCGCGAACAGCGTGGCGGGACGGCGGGGCACGCGCGGCCTCAGCGGGACCGGCCTTCGGGGGAGAACAGATAGCCCTCGCCCCAGATGGTGCAGATGTAGGCCGGATCGGCCGGGTCCGCCTCGATCTTGCGGCGCAGGCGCGTCACCCGCACATCGATGCTGCGGTCGAACGGCGAGCGTTCATAGCCTTTGAGAATGTCCATCAGCGCATCGCGGCTCAGCACCTTGTTGGGATGCGTGACGAATGCGTGCAGCAGCTTGAAGTCGGCGTTGGTCAGGCGGATCTCCTCGCCGTCGCAGGTCAGCCGGTGTGCGGCGGCGTCGAGCTCGAAGGGGCCGAAACGGTAGGCGTGCGGGGCGGCGGGCGTCTGCGGCAGCGATGGAGCGCGTTGCGTGCGCCTGCGCAGCACGGCGCGGATGCGGGCCAGAAGCTCGCGCGGATTGAAGGGCTTCGCCAGATAGTCGTCGGCGCCGACCTCGATGCCGATGATGCGGTCCATGTCCTCGCCGCGGGCCGACAGCATGATGACCGGGATCTCGTCGTTGTTGCACAGCCGCCGCGCCAGCGTCAGACCGTCCTCGCCGGGCAGCATGACGTCCAGAATGATCAGGTCGACGCTGTGCTGCGCCAGGTGTGTCTGCATGGCCTCGCCGTCGCCCACCGCGGTGACCGCGAACTCCTGCGCGCGCAGGTAGCGCTGCAGCAGCTCGCGAAGTCCGGGGTCGTCGTCGACGACCAGGATACTGGGTTCGCTCATCGTCGCCTCTCATCCTCTCCGCCGTGCCCGCCTCGGGCAGGGCACGGTTACACACTGTTACATCTCGCAGCCGCCCCGCAATGCCACGGCAACAGGTTCCGCAGATGATCCGTTCTGCGGGGCGATCCGCGATTACCGCCGATTCGCACGGGCTTCAGGCCGTTTTCCCGCTGTATTTTCCAAGGTGACGATAAAGAGAGGCTTCCATGCAGAGAGATTTGGCGCAACGCCGTTCGAACCTGTCCTGGAGATTTCCACGGAACCGGTCACGCGGTCAAGCGGGCGGGCACGCGGCCTGCGCACTGTGGGGTGCGATGCTGTGGCTGGATCCGGCCGCCGCCTGGGAACGCCCGGCATGGTTCGGCGACCTGGAGGTGGATGCCGGCCTGACGTTCGTCGGGCTGGTGCCGCGGGACGACGCGGTGCGCAGCGACGCCGCCGCATCGTTCGACGTGCTGCTGTCGCGCACCTTCCGCGGCGTGCACGTGCATCTGCACCTCGAAGGCAGCACCACGCCCGGCGACGGCCGCGTGAGTCTGGCCGTGCCGGAGGTGAACGGCGACAGCGGCACCGCGCTCGATGCCGATGGGCGCGGCCGCGTGCAGCGCTCGGAGCTGTTCGCGACCCTGCCTGCCGCCGGCGGGCTGCAGTTCAGCGCCGGGCTGATGGATGCCGCCGGGTTCCTGGACACCAGCGAGGTCGCCAACAGCGAGACCGACCAGTTCCTGGGCAGCTCCTTCGTCAACAACCCCACCATTGCCTTGCCGGACTACACGCTGGGCAGCGCCCTGGTGTGGGAACCGCCGGAGCGGGGCTGGGGCGTGACGGCATTCCTCTCCGGTTCGCACGGCCTGGGCGACGACGGCGGTTCCTACTCGGGTCTGTTCCGTCCGGAGTACGATGCCGACGGCGACGGAAACACCGACCTCGACAAGGGCCTGTTCATCGCCACCGAAGGCCTGTGGCGCGTGTTCGCCGGCGTGGTGCGCATCGGTGCCTGGACCAGCACCGCCGATCATCTCCGTCTGGACCGGCCCGAACGGCAGTCGGCCAACCACGGCTATTACGCGGTCGCCGACTGGCCGCTGGGACGCGGCCGCCTGAACCTGCGCGCGGGCACGGCCGACGAGCGCGTGTCCAAGGCCGGCGATTTCGTCGCGCTGGCGGCCGACTGGCCGCTGACCACGTCGCTGCGCATCGGGATGGGCATCGCGCGGACCTCGGTGTCCGATGTCGGCCGGGCCCCGGACGAGGAGGACTCGCGTCAGGCGGAGCTCTACCTCGGCCTGCAGGCCAACGAACGGACCAACGTCGCGCTGTCGCTGCAACGGCTCCTGCACAGCGATTTCCGCGCCGGCGACGACGGTATCGATCCGCACCAGACGGTGCTGGGACTGCGGATCAGCCATCGTCTGTGAGACACCGCCGCGGTGCGCCTCAGGCGGCGCCGCCCGGACCGCCGCGGTACAGCGGCGCATAGTGGCTGAAGCGCACGTCGAGCAGGACATCGCCGCCGCAGAGGAACGCAAGCTCGGCATCGTAGCCCAGCAGCTCCGCCAGCGGCACATGGGCGCACAGAAGGGCACGGTCGGGTGCCGCGGTCCCGTCGTGCGCCTCGCAGTCGCGCAGCACGGCGCGGCGCCGCAGCAGATTGGCGCGCAGCAGCGCCAGATGCGAGCGCGGCGTATCGATGACCGCCCACATGATGGGCTCGGCCGGCTCCGGGTCGTCGCGGTAGCGGACCCGCAGTTCGCCGACGTCGAGCGCACCCGGATAGTGGCGCCGCAGCGTCGCCACCGTATCGGCGAGCTGCCGCTCGTTCTCCGCCAGGAGCCGCAGGCCGTGCGGCGAGGTTTCGGGCACGGCGGCCGGCCGCGGGCCGAGCAGCTTCGCCGCCTCGGCGGCGAAGCTGGCCTGGATGTCGAGTCCGCGCTTGCGGACGAGCTGTTCGAGCACATGGACGGACATGTGTGATCCTCCTCGGTCAGGATGCGTGGATTGCAGGCGATGCCGGCGCGCGGATGCCGTTTCCTCACTGGTCGTGCGCGCACCCGGCCGGGCGCGCCGCGCTACAGTTCGAAATCTCCGGCCGCCTCCGGTTGATACAGCAGCGATTCCACCCGCCAGCGGCGCGTGCCGGTCGGCAGATCCACCTCGATGAGCTCGCCGACACGTGCGCCGAACAGGGCCGTGCCCAGCGGGGCGAGCACCGAGATGCGGCCGGCCGAGGCGTCGGCGCCGTTCGGAAAGACCAGTGTGCATTCCATGGTCCGGTTGCTGTCCAGATCGAGCAGGAGCGCCACGCTGTGCATGGTGACCAGGTCCTTGGGCACTTCGCCCGGTTGCAGTTCTTCGCCGGCCTGCAGCTTGTCGATCAGGCGATCCAGGTGTTCGGCGTCGCGGCCGCTCGGCGCGAGGTTGTCGATCAGGCGCGTCAGCCGCTGGACGTCGTGACGCGACAGATGGGCGATATGCGGATTCATCGGTGATTCTCCTGTAGGCATGTGCGTTGACCGCCACCGGCCCGCCGTATGCGCAGCCGCCTCGCCGGAGCCGCGCGCGGCGCGGGACGGACGAATGCAGGCGGAACGCGCCGCCTGTCGGGCGGAACGGTGGGGCCGGAGAGGGTCGGGAAGGCTGCCGGAGCGCGGGCGGAGTGCGCCCCGGATCAGAGCGGCGTGGCGAAACGCGCCCCCGTGACGGTCGCTGTCGGAATCAACAGCGTCGGAATGGTCTGGGCCGGTACGCCACCAATAGGCGGATTGTAGTGCGACATAGACGGATCCCTCGAAGATGCGCCGACACGCGGGCGGTCCGGCGCGTATTCGCACCCAGCATAGCAGTTCCGCCGGGAAAGGCCAGCCGGGGCGCCGCGTCCGAATACCGGTATACGTGCTGGGGCATATGATGGCGTCCCGCGCGCAACTGCGGTCTAATACGGGATCGTATCGAGACGGGCGCCGGGCGCCGCACCCGGCAGAGGAAAACGGCTATGAGCAGTGATGCAGACAATCGCGTCAGTCGCGAGGATTTCGCCAATGCGCTGAAGGAAATGGGTACCTTCGTCGACGTGACCCTGGACGATCTGCTGGAGTTGAACACGCGCGCGGAGAAATATGCGCGCCTGCGCGTCGCCGAGAGCGGCGAGGTCGAGCGGATCATGAGCCGGAACGTCGTCACCGTGAAGAAGGACTGTTCGCTGGCCGATGCGGCGCACCTGCTGGTGACGCACCGCATCAGCGGCCTGCCCGTGGTCGACGACGACAATCGCCTGGTGGGCGTGGTCACCGAGGCCGATCTGCTGCGGGCCATGGGCCTGCCCGCGCACCATCCGACCCATTCGCTGTGGCAGACTCTCGAGGCCATGTTCACGCATCCCGTGCAGATTCCCGAACCGACCGGCAGGGTTTCCGATCTCATGGTCGAGCACGTCATCACCGTCGGTCCGCACGAGACCCTGCACGGCGTCCTGGAGATCATGAAGAAGAACCGCATCAAGCGCGTGATCGTCTGCGACGAGCAGCGCCATGTCGTCGGCATGGTGACGCGCTCCGATCTGGTGCGGGTGTTCTTCGACAAGCTGCGCCGCCCGGGCGGGAGGTAACGCCCGGCCCGGCCGGCGCCAAGGAGGCGGGCATGCGCATCGCCATCAAGCGCGTTTACGAGAAGGCATCGAAGACCGACGGGCGGCGGATCCTGGTCGACCGCATCTGGCCCCGCGGGCTGAGCAAGGCCGACGCCGCCGTCGACGACTGGCTGAAGGGGCTGGCGCCCAGCAGCGCCCTGCGCACCTGGTTCAACCACGACCCGGCGCGCTGGGCGGAATTCCAGCGCCGCTACGCGCGGGAGCTCGATGCCAACCCGGAGGCGCTCGCCGAGCTCCGGCATCACATCGCGGCCGGTCCCGTGACCCTCGTCTATGCCGCCCGCGACGAGCTGCACAACAACGCCGTCGCCCTGAGGCACTACCTGGAAAAGCATCCGCGCGGCTGAGCGGCGGCTGTCCGGGCTTGATATATATCAAGACTGACAGTGGATGAGCGTTTCCCGCAGGAGGCGCTTCACACCTTTCCGACTATCCCATTTTTTGCCCGTTTCTATCCCCTCGGTGATAGAGGTGCCGATCCCCTCCGGCAGGGGGTGGCACGTTGCCTGGCGGCAACATAGTGGTCCAGCCGCTTGATCCACAGGGCTTAATGCCGTCTCTCCGGGCGCCGCCGCCGGTCTCAGGCGCGCGCGCCCCACGGTGCGGGGTGACGCGCCGCGCCTATCCCATCCTCTCCATCCGCTTATGCACAAAGGGATATACAACGCCCGCGCGCGGCGACTAAGGTAGGTAAAAGCGGTATTTCAAATACCGCATAACATCATGGCCACGTCTTTCGTCGTCTTCACGTCCGACCGGAGGGTTTACCAATGGCAAAGAAGCATGACACGCCCAACCTCGATCAGCTCGAAACCGGCCCCTGGCCGAGCTTCGTCACCGGCCTGAAACGGCTGTCGGAGAAGAGCGAGATGATCGGCGATCTGCTGGGGCAGCTCGAGTACTCCTACCAGAACAAGAAAGGCTACTGGAAGGGCGGTACGATTTCCGTCCGCGGCTACGGCGGC
The DNA here is from genome assembly GCA_032907525.1 of Gammaproteobacteria bacterium. Lineage (GTDB taxonomy): Bacteria > Pseudomonadota > Gammaproteobacteria > Thiohalobacterales > Thiohalobacteraceae > JAHJQQ01. The sequence goes on along the minus strand of JAJJPM010000192.1, from coordinate 13,232 downwards.
GGCATCATCCCGCGCTTCTCCGAGGTCGCGGACAAGTTCCCCGCGTCCGCGGAGTTCCACACCCTGCGCATCATGCCCCCGCCGGGCATGCACTACGACACCGACATCCTCCGCAAGCTGTGCGACGTGTGGGACGAGCACGGCTCCGGCCTGCTGGCGCTGCATGGCCAGAGCGGCGACATGATGTTCCAGGGCGCCCGCTCCGAGAAGGTCCAGGACGCCTTCGACGCCATCAACGAACTGGGCTTCGATCTGGGCGGCGCCGGTCCCTCGGTGCGCACGTCCATGTCCTGCGTCGGCGCGGCGCGCTGCGAGCATTCCTGCTTCAGCGAGGCCGTGGCGCACCGCCAGGTGATGAACAACTTCACCGACGACCTGCACCGTCCCGCGCTGCCGTACAAGTTCAAGTTCAAGTTCTCCGGCTGCCCGAACGACTGCATGAACTCCATCCAGCGCGCCGACATGGCGATGATCGGCACCTGGCGCGACGACATCCAGGTCAAGCAGGATGAGGTGAAGGCCTTCGTCGCCAGGAAGGGCCGGCAGTACGTCATCGACAACGTCGTCACGCGCTGCCCGACCAAGTGCCTCACCCTGAAGGACGACGACACCCTGGATATCGACAACCGCAACTGCGTGCGCTGCATGCACTGCATCAACGTCATGACCAAGGCGCTGTCGCCCGGCAAGGACCGCGGCGTCACCATCCTCGTGGGCGGCAAGCGTACGCTGAAGATCGGTGATCTGTTCGGCACCGTCCTGATCCCGTTCATGAAGCTGGAGACGCAGGAGGACTACGACAAGCTGAACGCGCTGGCCAGCGACATCATCGACTTCTGGGCCGAGAACGGCCTGGAGCACGAGCGCTGCGGCGAGATGATCGACCGCATCGGCCTGTCGAACTTCCTGGACGGCATCGGCGTCGAGATCGAGCCCTCCATGATCGCCCATCCGCGCACCAGTTCGTACATCCGCATGGATCGGTGGGAGGAGGAGGCCGACAAGTGGCGCGCCCGCCAGGCCGAACGCCACAGCGCCTGAGGCGACGATGGGTTTTACCTGCTGAAGTCCGATGATTGCGCCGGCCGCACGCGGCCGGCAAAGGAGCAGAATGATGTCACAGCAAGAACATCGCGTAGCCATCGAAAGCGGCGTGCCGGACGCCTTCCGCTATATGCACCCGCTGATGATCAAGAACTACGGTAACTGGGACTGGCACGACCGTCCGCGCCCCGGCGTGCTGCACCACGTCGCCAAGAGCGGCGACGAGATCTGGACAGTGCGCGCCGGCACGCAGCGGCAGATGGACACCGACACCATCCGCAAGCTGTGCGGCATCGCCGACGAGTACGCCGAGGGCCATGTACGCTTCACCATCCGCTCGAACATCGAGTTCATGGTCAGCAGCGAGGCCAAGGTGGCCCCGTTGATCGAGAAGCTCAACAAAGAGGGCTTCCCGGTCGGCGGCACGGGCAATTCCATGTCCATGATCGCGCATACTCAGGGCTTCCTGCACTGCGATATCCCGGCGACCGACGCCTCCGGCGTGGTCAAGTCGCTGATGGACGAGCTCTACGAGGAGTTCATCAACGAGGAGATGCCCAACCGGGTGCGCATCTCGACCTCCTGCTGCCAGATCAACTGCGGCGGCCAGGCGGACATCTCGATCAACATCCAGCACACCAAGCCGCCGCGCATCAACCATGACCTGGTGTCCAACGTCTGCGAACGCCCGGCGGTGGTGGCGCGCTGCCCGGTGGCGGCGATCCGTCCCGCGCTGGTCAACGGCAAGCCCTCGCTGGAGGTCGACGAGAAGAAGTGCATCTGCTGCGGCGCGTGCTATCCGCCCTGTCCCCCCATGCAGATCAACGATCCGGAGCACTCCAAGCTGGCGATCTGGATCGGCGGCAAGAACTCCAACGCGCGTTCCAAGCCGAGCTTCCAGAAGCTGGTCGCGGCCGGTCTGCCGAACAACCCGCCGCGCTGGCCGGAGGTGTCGGCCCTGGTGAAGAAGATCCTCAAGATCTACAAGGAGGATGCCAAGGAGTGGGAGCGCGTTGGCGAATGGGTGGAGCGCATCGGCTGGGAGCGCTTCTTCGAACTCACCGAACTGCCGTTCACGCGCTTCCACGTGGACAACTGGACGGGTGCGCGCTACACGCTGAACCACTCGACGCACATCCGCTTCTGAGGTGTGGAGTCGCCGGGGGGCATGGCCTCCCGGGGTGGACGTAAAGCCGGTGGGGCGGGATGCCGCTGTGGCAGGACGCCGTGAATACCCGCTGTGGCGGGTCCAGCCGCCAATCGGAGATTGGCGGCGCTCGGCGGCGCGCGAAGCGATGCTTCGCAAACGCTTGCCTCGCCCCTGTAGGCTTGACGGCGGCATCCGTGCCGCCGACACCTGCCACAGCGGCATCCCGCCCCACCGGCGACGACAAGGGTAATGGCAGGGCATCTCCGGCCGCAGGGAGAGCGGCCGGCCATGTTAATCCGATTCCCGGTGAGGCCCGCGATCGGGGCCTTTCCGGACCGGCAACGAACGGGAGGTACCAATGACGACGGTCGCAGACGATCTCGCTGACGTGGAACTGGGCGACGAGGGCTATCTGGCCAATCCGGCGGACTGGAACGAAGATATCGCGCGGGCGCTGGCCGAAGGCGAGGGCATCGAACTCACCGAGGAGCACTGGAAGGTGATCCGGTTCATGCGCGAGTATTTCGCCGAGCACGGCATCGCCGCGGATGCGCGCTTCGTCATCAAATTCCTGGCCGACGAGGGCGGCTACGGTTCCCAGGCGCGGGCGCGCCTCTTCCAGTTGTTCCCGTACGGCTACGTGAAGCAGGCCTGCAAGATCGCCGGCATGAAACGCCCGCGGGCGTGGAGCACGGGTTGAGCGGCAGGGCCCGCTGAAGCGCGGGAGCGCTCCGCGGGTGACGCCAATGGACGCGAACGGTGCTGCGCGTCCATTGGCGTTTTTTTTTGGCCTGATGCCGGCTGTCGCCACCCGCCCATGATGTCGTCCGGATACCCGGCGATTCCGACCCGCAGGCTTCATCTACACTCTGAGCAGGACATTGCGGCGTGTGGTGCAGCCCCGGCCCCCACGGCGGTGCCGCCCGGTTGCCGGGCCGTGGCGGGCGGCTACCGCAGGAGGACAGTCGTGGATCCGGGGCTGTGGCAGAGCCGCGCGGGGGCCACGCCGAGAGGAACGCCATGAGGCCGGAACAGCGCATGCTGAGGGACATCGAGCGCGAGGTGGAATACACGCGCAGCCTGATCGGCAAGAAGGCCTTCGATGCGCGCGTGATGGCCGCCCTGAAGGAGGTGCCGCGCCACGAGTTCGTGCCCGAGGATCTGCGCGGCGCCGCCTACGAGAACGGCCCGCTGCCCATCGGCCACGGCCAGACCATCTCCCAGCCTTACATCGTGGCGCTGATGACCGATCTGCTGGCGCCCGAGCCCGGCGACGTGATTCTGGAGGTCGGCACCGGCTCCGGGTATCAGGCGGCGGTGCTGTCGCGGCTGGTGCGGCAGGTGTATACGGTGGAGATCATCGAGTCCCTCGCCGCGGCCGCGCGCGAGCGTCTGCAGCGTCTGGGCTACGGCAATGTCGAGGTGCGCGCCGCCGACGGCTATCACGGCTGGCCGGAGCACGCGCCCTTCGACGGCATCGTCGTCACCGCCGCCGCGCCCGCCGTTCCAGAGCCGCTGGTCGAACAGCTCAAGCCGGGTGCGCGCCTGGTGATCCCCGTCGGCCTGCCCTACGAGCACCAGGAGCTGATGGTGGTGGAAAAAACGGCTGACGGGCGCATCGAGACGCGCGCTGTCCTCGGCGTCGCCTTCGTGCCGTTGACGCGCCGGCGCGCGGGGCGCGAAGGGCACTGATGCGCACCCATCCGCCGTTTCCGCACGACACCGGCCCGGTCGAAATCGACGGTGCGATGGGTGAGGGCGGCGGTCAGATCCTGCGCAGCGCGCTGTCGCTGTCGCTGCTGACCGGCCGGAGCGTCGCGCTCGAGCGCATCCGCGCCAACCGTGCGAAACCCGGTCTCGGTTTCCAGCATCTCATGGCGGTGCAGGCGGCGGCGCGCATCGCGCGGGCGCAGGTCGCGGGCGACCGCCGCGGCTCCCAGTCGCTGCGTTTCGTGCCCGGCCCGGTGGAGCCCGGCGAATACCGTTTCGACATCGGCACCGCCGGCGCCGTCTCGCTGGTGCTGCAGACCGTGCTGCTGCCGCTGGCCTGCGCGCCGGGCCCCTCGCGCGTGACCGTCACCGGCGGCACGCACGTGCCCTGGAGCCCCTGCTTCCATTACCTCGACTGGCACTGGCGCACGCTGCTGGCGCGGCTGGGTGTGCCCTTCGGATTGCAGATGGCGCGCGCCGGCTTCTATCCGGAGGGCGGCGGCGAGGTGCATGCGGAACTGCCGGGCGGCGCACGTCCGACGGGCATCGATCTCACCGGCCGGGGGCGGCTGCTGCGGTTGCGCGGGCTGTCGGGCGTCGCCAACCTGCCGGAGGAAATCGCCGCGCGTCAGCGCAGCCGCGCGCTGACGCGGCTGCGCGGCCTGGAGTGTGCCATCGACATCGCGGTCGAGGCGTTCGCGGCGCATTCGCGCGGCACGGTGCTGGTGCTGCTCGCCGAGTTCGAGCGCAGCCAGGCCTGCTTCTTCGCGCTGGGCGCGCGCGGCAAGCGCGCCGAGGAGGTCGCGGACGAGGCGGTGGACGATCTGCTGGCATTCCTGGTGACCGACGGTGCCGTCGACCGCTGGCTGGCCGATCAGCTGCTGGTGCCGCTGGCATGGACGGGGCAGGCGGCCCGGCTGCGCACCAGCGAGGTGACCGCGCATCTGCTCACGAATGCCGAGGTGATACGGCGGTTCCTGCCAGTCGACATCGCCATCGAAGGCGAACCGGGCCGACCCGCGGACATCCGCATCGCCGCCTGGCGCCGGTGAGCGCGAGGCCGTTATCTGAAAATCCGAGTCAGCCACGGAAGCACACGGAAAAACACGGAAAAACACGGGCAAAGGTTGCTGCTGCTCCGTAAATCCCGCCAAATGGTTCCGCATCCGGCAAGCGTGCCGACTGCGGCGCCAACGGTTGCCGGCTGTCGGGTCATGTGGGTGCTTATGGAACCAGTGGTCTTGTCCGTGTTTTTCCGTGTGCTTCCGTGGCGAATACGGTCTTTTGGATTGTTTCGCCGCACGCTGGAATCGGTGGCGTGTCGATGCGGGAACGCGGGTGCGGTCAGTCGAGCCGCTTGCCGGCCAGGGTCGGCATCTTGTCCGTGCGTGTCTCGAGCTTCAGATAGCTGACCAGCCGCACCGCGCCGTCGGCGTGCAGCGCCGCGTGGACCTTTTCGACGGCGGCGAGGATGTCGGTCAGGTTTCCCTCGATATTGGTGCCGGAGGCGTGGGTCTCCAGCAGGAAGCCGCAGCCCTTCAGGATCTCCACGACGCGTGCGATCTCATGCCGGACCGAGACGCCGCTGCCGATGGGCACGACCTGGAATTCGGCGGTCGCATGCATGCTGTTCTCCTCATCTATGGAATGTCGCCGGTGACGCGCCAAGTCTACCAGGGCCGTCGCCGGACTACAGGCGTTGACGAACAATGCGGGCTAAACTGCCCATCGACGGGTCGACCCGTCACCGCGTGCGGATGACCACGTGCCTCAGGAGGAAATCGCATGAACGAACCGGCTACCGAGCGCAAATCCCCCTGGCGCGTGCAGATCAATCCGCCGGTGTTCATTCTTTCGGGCGTGCTTGCGCTGGTCTTCGTTGGCCTGGCCGCCGTCTATCCCGACGCCGCGGCCGGCCTGTTCACGGCCGCGCAGAACTGGATCACGCACTCGGCAGGCTGGTTCTACGTGCTCACCGTGGCCGGCTTCCTGGTGTTCGTGGTGACGCTCGCGGTCTCGGGTTACGGCCGCATCAAGCTCGGCCCCGACCACAGCGAGCCGGATTACAGCTACGCTTCCTGGTTCGCGATGCTGTTCTCGGCCGGCATGGGCATCGGCCTGATGTTCTTCGGCGTGGCCGAACCGGTGATGCATTATGCGAGCCCGCCGGTGGGCGAGGGCGGTACGGTCGCCGCGGCGCGCGACGCGATGCGCATCACCTTCTTCCACTGGGGCGTGCACGCCTGGGCGATCTACGCGGTGGTCGCGCTGTCGCTGGCGTATTTCGCGTTCCGCCACAACCTGCCGCTGACCATCCGCTCGGCGCTGTACCCGCTGATCGGCGAGCGCATCTACGGGCCGATCGGCCATGCGGTGGACATCTTCGCCGTACTCGGCACGCTGTTCGGCGTGGCGACCTCGCTCGGCTTCGGTGTGATCCAGGTCAACGCCGGACTGAACTACCTGTTCGACGTGTCGGTCGGCGTGCCGGTCCAGATCGTCCTGATTGCCGCGATCACCGCGATCGCGACGCTGTCGGTGGCGCTCGGGCTGGATGCGGGCATCCGCCGCATCTCCGAACTCAACATCGCGCTCGCCGTCATCCTGCTGGTGTTCGTGCTGGTCGCCGGACCGACCGTGTTCCTGCTGCAGACGCTGGTGCAGAACACCGGCAATTACCTGTCCAATCTGTTCGGCATGACCTTCAATCTGCACGCCTACGAGCCGACCGACTGGATCGGCGGCTGGACGCTGTTCTACTGGGGCTGGTGGATCGCCTGGTCGCCATTCGTCGGCATGTTCATCGCGCGCGTCTCGCGCGGGCGCACCATCCGCGAGTTCGTCGTCGGCGTGCTGCTGGTGCCGGTCGGCTTCACGTTCATGTGGATGACCTTCTTCGGCGACACCGCGATCCACATGATCCTGATGCAGGGCATCGGCGAGCTGGCCGATGCGGTCGCCGCGGACACCTCGGTCGCCTTGTTCAAATTCTTCGAGCAGCTGCCGCTGGCGGGCATCACGTCGCTGCTGGCCACCCTGCTGGTGGTGACCTTCTTCGTGACCTCGTCGGATTCGGGCTCGCTGGTCGTGGACATGCTGACCTCCGGCGGCGAGGAGGAATCGCCGGTCTGGCAGCGCATCTTCTGGGCCGTGGTCGAGGGCGTGGTCGCCGCGGCACTGCTGCTGGCCGGCGGCCTGCAGGCACTGCAGACGGCGACCATCGCCAGCGCCCTGCCGTTCGCCGTGGTGATGATCCTGATGTGCTGGGGCCTGGTCCGCGCGCTGCGCATCGAGGCCGTCAAGCGCCTGAGCCTGCGCCGCGCGCGGGTGATGCCGCGCGGGCCGCACGCGGCGCGCGGCTGGCAGGCCCGCCTGGCCAACGTGATCCACCAGCCCGACCGCGCCGAGGTGGACCGGTTCATCCGCGCGGTCGTCAGGCCGGCGTTGACCGAGGTCGCCGAAGAATTGAAGAAGCAGAACCTGGACGCCCGCGTCGGCGAGGACGAGGAGGGCAAGGCCTGGATCGAGGTGCGGCACGGCGACGAGATCGACTTCTTCTATTCTGTGCACCCGCGTCCGTACGAGCCGCCGTCCTTCGTGCTGCGCGACACCCGGCCGCGGCGCGCCGAGGAACTGAAGTACTACCGCGCCGAGGTACACCTGCGCGAAGGCGGCCAGGACTACGACATCATGGGCTGGAGCGGCGCCGACGTGATCAACGACATCCTCGACCAATACGAACGCCATCTGCATTTCCTGCATGCGGTGCGCTGAGTCGCCCGCGTTACGGACAGCTTCACGGGAGGGAATATGCCAACACACACCCGGCCGATGAACTCCGCAACAGGGTTTCGGGCAGGTACCGTCAAGACTCGCCGTGAATACTTCCCTGTAGGCTCGACGGCCGCATCCCTGCGGCCGACGGTCTTGCCGGTACCCGCCCGAAACCCTGCCCTCGAATCCGGCGACCATGCCGAAGACACAACCAATTCTTACCTGCTGTCAGGTCGCACAAGAGTTGGAATGAAAACCCTGATATCGACACTCTACCGCGGTATCTGTCGTTCCGCGGTTCTGCTGGCTGTCGTGCTGGGTGCGAACGCGGCTCAGGCGTTCGATCTCGGCAACGGGTTCCGCCTCGGCGGCGCGCTGCGCTACAACTACGTCTACAAGGACTGGGATCCGAAGTACGACGGCAAGGGCCTGATCGACCTGGACACCGCGCGCATCGACGCCGGCTACGACCGCGGACCGTGGCTGGCCTCGGCGCAGTACCGGTATTACCGCTACCGCGGCGGCCAGGAGACGCACTTCCTGCATCACGCCTGGGTCGGCCGCCGCTTCGGCGAGGACACCCAGCTGCACCTCGGCGTGAACCCGATCCCGTTCGGCATCCTGCCGTTCGCCTCGCACAACTTCTATTTCTCGATGGCCTATTACGTCGGCCTGGAGGACAGCTACAACCTGGGCGGCAAGTTGCTGCACAAGGCGGGGCCGTGGGATCTGCAGCTGGGCTACTACGTCCGTGACGGCGGCCACTGGAGCGGCGACAGCGAGAGCAGCGCGCGCTACACCTTCAACATCGTCGAGGAGGGAGAGGTCCGCAACCGCGAGCGCGACACCGTGATCGGCCGCGCGGCCTACGGTGTCGAGCACGGCGCTGCGGGGAGCAGCGAATTCGGCCTGTCGCTGCTGGCCGGCCGGCTGCCGAATGCCACCACCGGCAGGGATGGTCACCGTCATGCCGGTGCGGTGCACTATCGGGGCGGCTATGGCCCGTGGGGCGTGATGCTCCAGGCCGCGCGTTATGTGAACAGCGTCGAGAACCCGCCCGGGCAGGACCGCCGCATCGTCATCATGGGCGCCTACGATTTTCCCTACCAGGTGGCGGCGCGCGGCAACGTCTACACCGCCAATCTGAGCTACGCCGTCGGCGACTGGGGTCCGTTGCGCGACGTCACGCTCTACTCCGACTACGGGAAGCTGGACAAGGACGTGGCGGCGTTCCGCGACAGCGAACAATGGGCGTTCGGCGTCTCGTTCACGCCGTTCGACAAGCTGTTCGTCTACGTCGATTACCTGCGCGGCCGCCAGCATCCCTATATCGGGCCGAATTTCTCCACGGGCCTGGCGGCCGGCGGCGCCGACGACGCCTGGCACGAACGGGTGAACATCAACGTCGGCCTGTATTTCTGAACGACGTGCGGCTTCCGCTCACGGGTCCCGATCCGCCTTCGCGGTCCCGTCCGCCGCGTCGGCCAGCATGACCAACGCCTCGGGCGAGGTGCGCACCATCGGTGCGAACGCGGCGTGCTCCTCCACGGCGACGGGCGGCGCCCGGCGCATGCGCAGGGCCACGAACACGGCGAGCGCCACCAGCGTCGCGGCGTAGTACACCAGCAGGCTGCGCGGACCGAAGCTTCCCACCAGCAGGCCGACGCCGGCCGGTCCTGTCGCGGCGCCGACACCGTGCAGCAGCAGCAGACCGCTGCTGCCCTCCAGAATCGCGTCGGGCTGCAGGTGGTCGTTGAGGTGCGCCACGCTGAGCGGATAGACGCTGAACGCGAGTCCTCCGAAGAGTGCCATGCAGACCAGCAGCCAGCCGATCGAATCCGGCGCGACGGCGGCCGCCGCCAGTGCCAGCACGGCCGCCGTCGCCCCGACGGCGACCAGCACCCGCCGGCGGTCGACACGGTCGGACAGGCGTCCGATCGGCCACTGCAGGGCGGCGCCGCCGAGGATGGTCGCCGCCATGAAGCCCGCGATCCCCGCGTTGTCCAGGCCGATGCGGTGGGCGAACACCGGGCCCATGCCCCAGAAGGCGCCGATCACGAGCCCCGAGACCAGCGCCCCGGCGACCGCGGCGGGCGAGGTCGCATACAGAAAACGCAGACCGAGCCGCGGCGTCGTGAGGGGCTGCGGCTGGGCAAGGCTGGTGAAGGCGACCGGCAGCAGGGCCAGCGACATCAGGATGGAGGCGATGCCGAACAACGTGAAGCCGGCCGGGTCGGCGCGGGTGATGAGCGCCTGGCCGAGCGCCAGGGCGAGCAGCGTCACCGCCATGTAGGCGGCGAACACCTGGCCGCGCCGGGCGTTCGGCGTCTGCGCGTTCAGCCAGCTCTCGATGACGGTGTACAGCCCGACCAGGCAGGCCCCGGTGATCACGCGCAGGACCAGCCAGACCGCCGGATGGATCACGAGCACGTGCAGGATGACCGTGGCGGCCGCGACAGCGGCGAACATCGCGAAGGCGCGGATGTGGCCGACGCGGCGGATCAGCGCGGGGCCGAAGAAGGTACCGACGAAAAAGCCCACGAAATACGCCGACATCACCAGCCCGATGACGGGGTCGGTGAAGCCCTCCAGCCCGGCGCGCAGCGCGAGCAGGGTACCGAACAGGCCGCTGCCGACCAGCAGGATGCCGATGCCGGTGAGCAGCGAGACGAGCGGGAGCAGCGTGGACAGCATGAGTCGGAACCGGGTCGGATTGCGGGAGGGGCGAGTGTAACAAATCCGGCCCGCGGTGCCCGACGGGCAGGTCACGCGGCGAGCGCCTATGCTTGTCGGAGGAGGTGCACCGATGATCCCGAAAACCGCATGGGCCCTGCTGATGTCGATCGCCCTGTCGGCGGCGGCGGCCGGCGGCGCGGCGCCCGCGGCGCAGGAAGCGGGCGGCCAGATCCTCGAACTCGGTATCGATGGCGCCATCGGTCCGGCCACGGAGGACTACATCGAACGCGCCTTCGCCGCGGCGGAGCGCGAGCCCACCGCGCTGATCCTCATCCGCATGGACACGCCCGGCGGACTCGACAGCGCCATGCGCAATATCATCAAGCACATCACCCGCTCGCCCGTGCCCGTGGCCACCTACGTCGCGCCCAGCGGCGCGCGCGCGGCCAGCGCCGGCACCTACATTCTGTATGCGAGCCACATCGCCGCCATGGCGCCGGGCACCAACCTCGGCGCCGCGACGCCGGTACAGATCGGCGGCGGCTCGCCGTTCGCACCCGGCGACACGGACAAGGGCAGGGAACAGCCGCCGGAGGATGCCCCCGACGCCGAGCAGCCCCCTGGCTCCGGCGAGATGCCCGCCGGCGATGCCATGACGCACAAGCTGGTCAACGATGCCGTCGCCTACATCCGCGGTCTCGCGACACTGCACGGACGCAATGCCGACTGGGCGGAGAAGGCCGTGCGCGAGGCCGCCAGCCTTCCGGCCGAGGAGGCCCTGAAGCAGAACGTCATCGACATCGTCGCGACCGGCACCGCCGATCTGTTCCGCCAGCTCCACGGCCGCGAGGTGCGGGTGCTCGGCGAGACGCGCACGCTGCATACCGAGGGCCTGCCGCTGCGCGCGCTCGAGCCCGACTGGCGCAGCCGCCTGCTGGCGGTGATCACCAATCCGAACGTCGCCTACATCCTGATGCTGATCGGGATCTACGGGCTGATCTTCGAGTTCTCCAATCCCGGCGCCGTCGTCCCCGGCACGGTGGGCGCGATCTCGCTGCTGCTCGCGCTCTACGCCTTCCAGCTCCTGCCCATCAATTACGCCGGCATGGCGCTGATCCTGCTCGGCGTGGCGCTGATGGTGGGTGAGGCCTTCCAGCCGAGCTTCGGCATCCTCGGCATCGGCGGCGTGCTGGCCTTCGTGCTCGGTTCGATCATCCTCATGGACACGCAGGCGCCCGGCTTCGGCATCGACATCGCCGTGATCCTCAGCTTCGCCCTGGTGAGCGCGCTGATGTTCGTCTTCGTGATCGGCATGGCGCTGCGGGCGCGCCGCCGGCCGGTGGTGAGCGGCCGTGACGAACTGCTGGGCATGGAGGGCGTCGCGCTCGCCGATTTCAGCGGCGAGGGCAGCGTGCGCATCCACAGCGAGATCTGGCGCGCGCGCGCCGTGCGGCCCGTGCACCGCGGGGAGCGCATCCGCGTGACCGGGGTGCAGGGGCTGACCCTGTCCGTCGAACCGGCCGCAACGGCCGCAGAGGAGAATCCGTCATGACCGCCTACGCACTCTACACCCTGGTGACCCTCGTCGTGCTGTTCCTGGCCAGCGCGATCAAGATCCTGCGCGAGTACGAGCGGGGTGTCGTGTTTCTGCTCGGGCGCTTCTGGAAGGTCAAGGGGCCGGGCTTCATCATCATCATCCCGGCCATCCAGCAGATGGTCCGGGTCGATCTGCGCACCATCGTCATGGACGTGCCCACGCAGGACGTCATCTCGCGCGACAACGTCTCGGTGAAGGTCAACGCGGTGGTGTATTTCCGCGTCATCGAGCCGGACAAGGCCATCATCCAGGTGGAGGATTTCCTGGAGGCCACCAGCCAGCTCGCGCAGACCACGCTGCGCTCGGTGCTGGGACAGCACGAGCTGGACGAGATGCTCGCCGAGCGCGACCGCCTGAACGCCGATGTCCAGGGGATCCTCGATTCGCAGACCGATGCCTGGGGCATCAAGGTGAGCAATGTCGAGATCAAGCACGTCGATCTCGACGAGAGCATGATCCGCGCGATCGCCAAGCAGGCCGAGGCCGAGCGCGTGCGCCGCGCCAAGGTCATCCATGCCGAGGGCGAACTGCAGGCCGCGGAGAAGCTGCGCGACGCCGCACGCATCCTCGCCGAACAGTCGCAGGCCCTGCAGCTGCGCTATCTGCAGACGCTCACCGACATCGCCGGCGAGCGTTCCAACACCATCGTGTTCCCGCTGCCGATGGATGTGCTCGACCGCCTGCTGGGCGGATCCCGGCCGCCTCAGTGAGGCCGGCCGCCCGGCGGCTCCGCGCCCCACGGCTCGCGCAGGGCACGCCAGACCACGGGCAGGAGCGCGGCGGCCAGCACCAGCGGCCCGAAGTAGATCAGACCGTCGCCGTAGTCGGCGCCCTGCAGGAAGCGTTCGCGGATCACCAGCGCGGCATGCAGCGCGACCAGGACGATCCCCGTCACGGCGATGAGCCCGTCGCGCAGCAGCGGCACCGCGAGCGCGTAGACGAAGTAGGGAGTCAGTCCGGCCAGCAGCACGCCGAACAGGAGTCGGTAACCCGCCGTGTAGTGCGGCACGGTCGCGGCGGCGAAGGCGAGCACGGCGCCCAGTGCGATGACGGCATAGGCCAGGGGACGTGACGAGGTTTGCGTTTCCATGGGTATCCCTCCTCGGCTGGAAACCGGCGGAAGGGTGTGCGCCAGCAGGCGCCTCCGCCGTGCGGACGATCCGCTACGATGGCCCCCCGACGGATGGCGATCACCTCCGCGGGTTCAGTGGGCTTCGCGGCGTTTCATTGCGCTTCATTCCAAAAACCGTATTGGCCACGAAATCCACGAAACCCACGAAA
>JAJJPM010000191.1:0-8296 GCA_032907525.1 Gammaproteobacteria bacterium | reverse complement strand
GCGGGCGTCGCGGGTGTGCACGATGAGCGGCTTGCCGACCTGGCGTGCCACCTGAATGTGGGTGCGGAATTCGGCTTGCTGATGCCGTTTGTGCTCGGCCCCGTAATAGTAATCGAGACCGGTCTCACCGAGCGCCACCACCCGCGGATCTGATGCCAGAGTGGCCAATGTTCCGGGGTCGGTGGCCTGCCCGTCGCCGCCGGTCGGATGCACCCCTACCGAGACCGTGACTTCGGGAAAGGGTGCTACGAGCTGGCGCATGGCCGGATAGGCAGCAAGATCTATGGCGACGCAGAGGAAGTGATCGACGCCGGCGGCGTGCGCCTCGCGCAGGGCGCCGGCCAGCCCATCCGGAATCTGACTGAAGTCCAGCCGGTCGAGATGGCAATGGGAATCGACGAGCATCGGTATCACGGCGGTGTACGGAGGGCCGTCAGCTTACGGAAGCCGGACCGGGCTGCCAACCCCCTCCGGGTGAATGATCCCTCACTTCTCGGGCAAACCCCTTTAGTCAGCCACGAAACCCACGAAAGATCTTTTATCTTGAAAAACCTATTTCAGCCACGGAAACACACGGAAGCACACGGAATGTAAAAACCCGCCGCATCCCTACCTTCCGTGTGTTTCCGTGGCAGATTTTAGGTTTTGTGGGTTTCGTGGATTTCGTGGCTAACACAGGGTTTTGCTCATTTTCTCCCCGCGTCGGATGGGTAATCGGCAATAATTGCCCGCCGCCAGCCCTAGAGTTTTCACATCGTGTGGGTCGGTCTTTCCGCCTGCAGCGCGCCCGCGAGGTAGGTCTCGATCTTGCGCCGGGCGTTGCCTCCATCCTGATCACTGAACTGCACACCGATGCCGGCCGCCCGACTGCCCTGCGCCCCCTTTGGCGTGATCCAGACGATCTTGCCGGCGACGGGGAGCTTGTCGGTCTCCTCCATCAGGGTGAGGAGCATGAACACCTCGTCGCCGAGCTGGTAGGCCTTGTTGGTGGGTATGAACAAGCCGCCATTCTTCACGAAGGGCATGTAGGCCGCATACAGGGCCCCTTTGTCCTTGATGGTCAGAGAGAGAATGCCCTGTCGTGCGCCTTTCATGGCCTGGTTCATGCGTGCCTCGTGTGTTTCCGTGTTCGCTAGGCGAGGGACCGTTGCCGGCGTCCCGCCGGGTACCATGGGATCAGCAGCTCTTCCAGCAGGAGCTGCCGGTTGACGCTCGACTGTACCGCCAGACGCTGTGCTCGCTGAATCCGGTCCAGGCGCAGGTGCAGATCGCGGTCCGAAACAAGCTTAGATGCTTCATCAAGAACATCTTTCATGTCAATGTTCTTTATGTGATCTATTGAGTCATTGCGCAGCCGGATCAGGTCCATGACGAAACTGCCCAGCCAGTATAGCGGCCGCAACTCGGAATCGCCCACCCAACCCTGTGCCACCATGGGTGGCGCCACCTTGCCGCGCAGGATGTCCATCCATTCGCCGAGCCAGCGTCGCCGCTCCATAAGGATGTCCTGCTGTGCCAGTTCCAGGGCTCGCAACGGGGCGCCGTCGGCAAGCCGCAGCAGCAGACCTGCGTACTTTTCACCGCCCTGCCGTTCCAGCCACTGCTCGCCGGCATCGGCAGCCGGAACCGGGAAACGCAGCTGCTGACAGCGGCTGCGGATCGTCGCGGGCAGGCGGCCCGGCTGTTCGGTAATCAGAATCAGCAGGGTATTATCGGAGGGCTCTTCCAGGGTCTTTAGGAGGCTGTTGGCCGCCGCGGTGTTCATCTGCTCTGCGGGTACGATGGTCGCGACCTGATAGCCGCCGGCGTGGCTTTTCAGGGCCAGGCCGGCGCACAGCTCCCGGATCTGATCCACCACGATGTGCTGCTTCTCGGGCAACGGGCCGACCTGCAGAAAGTCCGGATGGGTACCTGCCTGGATCAGCCGGCAGGCCTCGCATTCGCCGCAGGCCAGTCCATTCTCCGTGGGCCGGCGGCACAGCAGTGCGGCCGCGAACGTCGCCGCGAGCTGCCGCTTGCCGATTCCGCCAGGGCCGCTGAACAGCAATCCGTGCGGCAGCTGCCCTCGCAATCTGCGGGTCTGAAGCTGCGCCCAGTGTTGTTCAAGCCATGGATAGATCATATATATCAATATTTTAAATTATATTACTGATGCAGGATCGCGGAAATGGCGTGGTCGATCTGCCCCTGGACTTCGGGCAATGTACGGCCCGCGTCGATCACGGCATAACGGTGTGGGGCCGCCGCGGCACGGTCGAGATAGGCGGCGCGGACCCGTTCGAAGAAGGCCGTTTCCTCGCGTTCGAAGCGGTCCAGTGTGCTGCGTGCCCCGGCCCGCGCCAGACCGACGTCCACCGGCACGTCCAGCACCAGGGTGAGATCCGGACGTAGATCTCCCTGGACCAGGTGCTCCAAGGCTTCGATCTGCCGCTGCGGCAGGCCGCGCCCGCCTCCCTGATACGCATAGGTCGCGTCGGTGAAGCGATCGCACAGTACCCACTCCCCGGCTGCGAGGGCCGGCTTAATGACCTTGGCCAGGTGCTGGGCGCGGGCCGCGAACACCAGCAGCAGCTCACAGTCGGGGGCCATGCCTTGATGAGCGGGATCGAGGAGGAGCTCACGGATGCGTTCGCCCAGCGGGGTGCCGCCGGGCTCGCGGGTGACCCGGACGGTCTTGCCTGCGCGCTCCAGCGCGGAGCGGATATAGTCGAGGTTGGTGGTCTTTCCCACGCCTTCCCCGCCCTCTACGGTGATGAAACGTCCGCGCATTGTCTTCGTCCTAGATCCCCGATCCGGAGCGGCTAGTGTAGCGATGGGCGTCCGACGGTGCATCCCGCTTCAAACGTGCTCCAGGATCCTGTAGGCGCCGCTGGGCAGCCCCTCGAGCGTCCAGTCACCGATGCGCCAGCGGACCAGCCGCAGGGTCGGAAAGCCGATATGGGCGGTCATGCGCCGCACCTGACGGTTGCGGCCCTCGGAGATGACGAGCCGCAACCAGCTGGTCGGGATTGCCAGCCGGAAACGCACCGGCGGGTCGCGCGGCCAGAGCGCGGGCGGCTCGATCAGCTCGATCCGGGCCGGTCGGGTCGGGCCGTCCTTCAGGCGGATCCCCCGCCGCAGCCGTTCTAGGTCGGCCTCGGTCGGTGTGCCCTCGACCTGCACCAGATACTCTTTCTCCTTCTCGAAACGCGGATGGGCGATACGGTGCTGCAGCCGGCCGTCATCGGTGAGCAGCAGCAGCCCCTCGCTGTCGTAGTCCAGCCGTCCGGCCGGGTACACGCCGGGAATGTCGATATAGTCCTTCAGCGTGAGCTTGTCGCCCTCGGGGCTGAACTGGGACAGCACCCGGAAGGGTTTGTTGAACAGGATGAGCATGGGGGACGGGAGATGGCGGTTCGCCGTCAGCGCTTGAGCTGATACTGTCGCACGGCGCGGTTGTGTTCCTCCAGCGTTGCGGAGAAGACATGGCTGCCATCGCCCTTGGACACGAAATAGAGCTCCTTGCCGTCGGCCGGATGCAGAGCCGCATGGATGGCATCTTCGCCCGGCAAAGCGATCGGCGTCGGCGGCAGGCCGCTCCGGGTATAGGTGTTGTACGGTGTGTCGCGACGCAGGTCGGCGAAGCGGATGTTGCCGTCGAAGCCGGCACCGATACCGTAGATCACCGTCGGGTCGGTCTGCAGACGCATGCCCTTCTGCAGGCGGCGCACGAACACGCCGGCGATGCGCGAGCGCTCCTCGGCGACGCCGGTCTCCTTTTCCACGATCGATGCGAGGATCAACGCCTCGTAGGGCGATTCCAGGGGCAGCCCGGGGGCTCTGGACGCCCATTCCCGGGCCAGGATCGCCTGCATGGCATCGTACGCGCGTTTCAGGAAGGCGACATCGGTGGTGCCACGGGGAAAATGGTAGGTATCCGGCAGGAAACGCCCTTCCGGGTGCTCGCCGTCCTGTCCCAGCGCTGCCATGATGGCCTCGTCCGATCGGCCCTTCAACGTATGCTGCAGGGCATCGTGGTCGTGCATGGCGTCGAGCAGCTGCCGGAAGGTCCAGCCCTCCACGATCGTCAGACTGTGCTGCATCACGCGGCCGCTGACGAGCTGCCGCAGGAAGGTCTCCGGTGTCGTGCCCGGCTCGATGCGGTATTCACCGGCCTTGAGTCTCGCCGCCGCACCGGAGTGGCGCGCCATCCATTCGAAAAATCGCGGCTGGTCGATCAGGCCACGGCCGGCCAGGTCCCGGGCGATCGCACGTACCGAGCGGCCGGCGGGAATATCGATGACCAGCCCCTCGGCCGGGACGGCCAGCGGTGTCCGGGTGAAGCTGCGGTATTCCATGGACATCCAGCCGGCCGCGGCGCTCGCCACGATGACCAGCAGTCCGGCGAACCGGAACAGTCGATCTGCGAGGCTGCGCCGCGGGCGTGGCATGGGTGAAGGTTCGTTGCTCATAAGGCCTCTGGGATCAGGGTCGGCTGCGCAGCGTATCCAGGGCAGCCTGCAGGCGGCGCGTGATCGGCCCGGGCGCACGTTCCCAGGTTCCCAGGCGACGCACCGGCCAGATGCCGATCAGGCTGTTGGTCAGGAAGATCTCGTCGGCTTCGCCAAGTGCGTCGCCGTCGATCGGCGTCACGTCGCAGGCTATCCCCGCATCGCGTGCGAGGTCCATGACGACGGCACGCATGACGCCGGCGACGCCGCAGTGCTCCAGGGACGGTGTGCGCAGACGTCCTGCCTGGACGCTGAACAGATTGGTCGAAACACCTTCGATGATATGGCCCTGCTGGTCGCACAGCAGACCCTCGGCGATGTCGGTATCGTCCCATTCCATGCGCGCCAGCACCTGTTCCAGCCGGTTCAGATGCTTGATACCCGCCAGCGCGGGCTGGCTGCCGAGACGCTGTTCGCACAACCGCACGGCGACGCCGGATTCGTGCCAGTCGTCGGGATATTCGGGCCATTCCGACAGTGTAAGAATGCGTGTAGGCACCACCTCCCGCGGCGGCCGGTAGCCGCGACCCCCGCTTCCCCGCGTGATGATGATCTTCAGGACGCCTTGCCGCACGTCGCGGACAAGCCTGTCCGCCTCCTCGCTCAACCGGTCCGGCCGCGGCGCGGGCAGACGCAAGGCGTCGCAGCCCACCGTCAGCCGTTGCAGATGCCGATCCCAGAATTCGCAGCGGCCGTCGCGCACGGCCAGCGTCTCGAACACGCCGTCACCGTACTGCAGACCGCGATCGGTGATCGCGATCCGGTCGCCGGGGACTCCATCGATGAGGCAGCGGATGGGCATGACGCGCATTCTAAGGTTTTCCGCATCGGAAGTCCGCGGTCAGTCGGAGCCGGCACCGAGCGCCAGCAGCAGGCCACGGGCCTTGGCACGGGTTTCGGCGAGCTCGTGTTCGGGGGCGGAGTCGGCGACGATGCCCGCGCCCGCACGGAGTTCGACCCGGTCACCGTGTTGTTCGATGGTGCGGATCAGGATGTTCAGATCCATATCGCCGTCACGGTTGAGGTAGCCCATCGATCCCGTATAGGCACCACGCGCGCAGCCCTCCAGTTCTGCGATGATCTCCATGCAGCGCACCTTCGGACAGCCGGTGATGGTGCCTCCGGGGAACAGCGCGCGGATCACGGCACCGGGTGTCGCGCCCGCGATCAGTTCTCCGCGCACGTTCGAGACGATGTGGTGCACGTGGGCATAGGACTCGAGCACCATCAGTTCATCGACGCGCACGCTGCCCGGCCGGCACACGCGCCCCAGGTCATTGCGCTCGAGATCGATGAGCATGACGTGTTCGGCGCGTTCCTTGGGATGGGCGAGCAGTTCGCGCGACAGCGCGCTGTCCGCCGCCGTCCCCTCCCCGCGCGGCCGCGTGCCGGCGATGGGGCGGGTGTCGATGACGTCACCACGTACGCGCACCAGCCGTTCGGGTGAAGAACTCACGACAGCGTGCCCGGGCCAGGTGGCGAGGCCATTGAACGGCCCGGGGTTACGCCCGCGCAGCCGGCGATAGAGCGCGGCCGGAGGGACGGGCCGCGTGAACCGCCCTTCCCAGGCACGGGACAGGTTCGCCTGGAAGACGTCGCCGTCGCGGATATAGGCCAGCGTGCGCCGCACCATGGCGAGATAGCGTTCGGGGGCGTCTTCCGAGATCTCGACGGGAGGCAGATCGGACACGGCGGGTTCGCTCTGCGCCCGTACCCGGACGATGTCGTCTGCCAGGACGCCCAGCCGTTCGTCCGTGCCGCGTTCCGTGACCAACCACAGACAAGCATCGGAGTGGTCACGCAGCACGGCGGTGCGGAAGCGCGTCGCGACGGCGACAGGGGTGTCGGCTCGCTGCGGCATCGGCAGCCGAAGCCGTGGTTCGATCTGCCCGGCCAGCTCGTAGCCGAGATAGAGAAACCAGCCCCCGCGGAACGGGAGGTGCGTCGCGTGCATAGCGTGCGACACGGCTGCTGTCCGCCAGACGGCGTCGAGGGCTGCAAGAAAATCCTCGCCTGTACTGCGCGTACCGCGCAGGCGGCCGTCGGCCTTCAGGCTCAGAGATTCTTCCGGAAATGCGAACAGAATGTCGTAGCGCGCCTGCGGGCCGGGCGTCGCGCTCTGCAGGAGATGCGGATAGCGCTGTGGATTCGATTCATGGAGGCGCAGCAGATCGAGGGTGGCGTCGATGCGACGGACGACGGGGTTAACCGGCGAATCTTCTGCCATGGACGCCATTCTCGAAGCTCAGCCGTTGCCGCGACGGCCGGGCGGCCCCGTCACCACCCGTCCCCTCCCCGGACCGCGCGCAGCAGCCCGTGGTCCGCTGCTATTGCAGTCGCCGCAGGACGATAGTGCCGTTGGTGCCGCCGAAGCCGAAGGAATTGGAGAGCGCGATATCGATCTTCATCTCGCGCGCTGTATTGGGCACGTAGTCGAGGTCGCAGTCCGGGTCCGGCGTGGTGTAGTTGATGGTCGGTGGCGCGATCTGCTCGTGCACTGCCAGCGCGGTGAACACCGCTTCGACGCCGCCTGCGGCACCGAGCAGATGGCCGGTCATGGATTTGGTGGAACTCATCGCGACCGCGCAGGCCTGGCTGCCCAGTGCTGCCTTGACGGCCATCGTCTCGGCTTTGTCGCCCGCCGGCGTCGAGGTGCCGTGGGCATTGATGTAGTGCACCTGGTCGACGTTCGCACCGGCATCGCGCAACGCGTTCAGCATGCAGCGCTTGGCACCCTCGCCGCCTTCGGACGGCTGGGTCATGTGATGCGCGTCGCCGCTCATGCCGTAGCCGACGACTTCGGCATAGATCTTCGCGCCACGTTTGCGCGCGTGCTCGTATTCCTCGAGGACCAGTACACCCGCGCCGTCGCCGAGCACGAAGCCGTCGCGGTCCTTGTCCCATGGACGGCTGGCGGTGGCCGGATCGTCGTTGCGCGTCGAAAGCGCCCTGGCCGCGGCGAAACCGCCCAGGCCCAGCGGTGTGGTGGCCATCTCCGCGCCGCCGGCGACCATCACATCGGCGTCGCCGTAGGCGATGATGCGCG
Source organism: Gammaproteobacteria bacterium (assembly GCA_032907525.1). Taxonomy (GTDB): domain Bacteria; phylum Pseudomonadota; class Gammaproteobacteria; order Thiohalobacterales; family Thiohalobacteraceae; genus JAHJQQ01. Next base: position 760 of record JAJJPM010000191.1, on the reverse strand, counting down.
CGGCATCCCCGATGTTGTGTGTGCCGGTCGTGCAGGCCGTGACGATGGCGATGTTCGGGCCCTTCAGCCCATGCATGATGGACAGATTGCCCGAGATCATGTTGATGATGCTGGCCGGCACGAAGAACGGCGAAACTTTGCGGGGGCCGCCTTCCAGCAGTTGTGCGTGCTGCTTCTCGATGGTGTACAGGCCGCCGATGCCGGAGCCGATGGCCACGCCGATGCGTTCCGCATTGGCCTCCGTCACCTCCAGCCCGGCATCCGCGATCGCCTGGCAGCCGGCCGCGATACCATAGTGGATGAAGGGATCCATCTTCTTGATGTCTTTTGACGGGATGTACTGGCTGGCATCAAAACCCACGACCGTACCGCCGAAGCGCACGGGAAAAGCGGACACATCGAAGCTTTCGATCGGTCGGATGCCGCCCCGCCCCGCGAGGATGTTCCCCCAGGCCTCGGCCACGGTGTTGCCGACCGGCGAAATAATGCCCAATCCCGTGATGACGACGCGCCGCTTAGACACCGTTCAAACCCTCTGTTGCCAGAATCCAATCAGAATCGGAGGTCCGTCCGGACCCTCCAGAAAAAGAAAAGGCCGCGACCACGGACGTGGTTGCGGCTTCTTCTCCAGGCCGAAAGGCTCAGCCCAGGTGTGCGTTGATATAGTCGATCGCCTGCTGGACAGTAGTGATCTTCTCGGCCTCTTCGTCCGGGATCTCGCACTCGAATTCTTCTTCGAGCGCCATCACCAGTTCGACCG
>JAJJPM010000190.1:0-8118 GCA_032907525.1 Gammaproteobacteria bacterium | reverse complement strand
GGGATTCGGGATTCGGGATTCGGGATTCGGGATTCGGGATTCGGGATTCGGGATCATCTTGCGACAGCAAATGGTTCGGATACACTGCCTCGAACCCTGAATCCCGGATGCCGAATCCCGAATGCTCGCCCACATCCATATCCGCGACTTCGCCATCGTCGACGAACTGGAGCTGGAACTCGCGTCCGGCATGACGGCGCTGACCGGCGAGACCGGCGCCGGCAAATCCATCCTGGTCGACGCGCTCGGCCTGGCGCTGGGCGACCGCGCCGGCGCCGAGGCCATCCGCCACGGCGCCGAGCGCGCCGAGGTCACCGCGACCTTCCGCATCGGCGCCCTGCCCGAGCTGCGGGCCTGGCTGACGTCCCACGACCTCGATGCCGACGACGACTGCCAGGTGCGCCGCGTAGTCGGCCGCGAAGGCCGCTCGCGCGCCTACATCAATGGCCGCCCGGTGCCGGTGCAGCTGCTCAGGGAGATCGGCGAACTGCTGGCCGACATCCACGGTCAGCACGAACACCAGTCGCTGCTGCGCCGCGAGGTGCAGCGCGACATCCTGGATGCCTTCGCCGAGCACGGCGACGACCTCGCCGCGCTCGCCGCCGTCCACCGCGACCACCGGACGCGCAGCGAAGAGCTGGAACACCTGCGCGGCGCCGCCCGGGACCGCGGCGCGCGCAGCGAACTGCTGCGCTTCCACATCCAGGAGCTGGAGGCGCTCGATCTCGGTCCCGACGAGCTGCCGCGGCTGCACGAAGAACACGGCCGCCTGGCCAACGCGGGACGCCTGCTGGAGAGCTGCCGGCGCGCCGTCGCCGCGCTCTACGAGGACGAGGTGTCGGCCACGAGCCTGCTCGGCCACGCCCATGCGGAGCTCGGCGAGCTGCTGCGCTTCGACCCGAAGCTGCAGCCGGTCCGCGAGCTGCTCGACAGTGCGCTCATCCAGGCGCGCGAGGCCAGCGACGAACTGCGCGCCTACACCGACCGCGTGGACCTCGATCCGGGCCGGCTGGACTGGCTGGATCAGCGCCTGGCGGCGATCCAGCAGGTGGCGCGCAAACACCGCATCAAACCCGAGGAACTGCCCGAGCTGCTGGAGCGCAGCCGCGCCGAACTCGCCCGGCTCGACCATGCCGACGAACACTTCGACGCCCTGGAACGCGACATCGCCCGCCTCGCCGCGCAGTTCGAGGCGCTGGCGCTGAAGGTCCGCGCGCGGCGCCTGCAGGCGGCCGGCGAACTCGGCCGACGCATCACCGCCGCCATGCACGAGCTGGGCATGCCCGGCGGGCGTTTCGAAATCGCGCTGGAAGCGCTGCCGCCCGGCGAACTCACCCGCCATGGCCTGGACCGCATCGAATTCCGCGTCAGCGCCAACCCCGGCCAGCCGCCGGCGCCGCTGACCAAGGTCGCCTCGGGCGGCGAGCTGTCGCGCATCAGTCTCGCCATCCAGGTGATCGCCACCCGCGGCAGCGACATACCGACGTTGGTGTTCGACGAGGTGGATACCGGCATCGGCGGCGGCATCGCCGAGGTGGTCGGCCGGCAGTTGCGCGCGCTGGGCGAGCGCCGTCAGGTGCTGTGCGTCACCCACCTGCCGCAGGTCGCCGCGCAGGCGCATCAGCACTGCCAGGTACAGAAGCTCACCGGCGGGGAGACCACCCGCACCCGCATCCGCCGCCTGAGCGATGCCGAGCGGGTGGACGAGATCGCGCGCATGCTGGGCGGCCTGGAAGTGACCGCGCAGACACGCGCGCACGCCGAGGAGATGATCCAGCGGGCGCAGCGGCCGGCGGAGACCAGGAAGCGCGGCAGGAAACAGAAGGCCTAGATCGGGCCGATGGAGACAGGCCTGAGAAAGTCTGTCCCCTTGCATGACCTGATGGGGACAGACTTAAGTCTGTCCCCCTGCAGATTTCTGTCCCCCTGCAGATTTAGGTCTGTCCCCGTGCGGATCAGGCCTTCGCCGCCTTGCGGCACGCCGCGCAGATGCCGTAGATGTAAAGACTGTGATCGGTGATCTCGTAGCCGGCCTTCTTCGCGATCTCGCGCTGGCGCTGCTCGATGAGCTCGTCGATGAACTCGTCGACCCGCCCGCATTTCACGCAGACGATGTGATCGTGATGCGTGCCCTCGTTGAGCTCGAACACCGAGTGTCCGCCCTCGAAGTGATGCCGGGTCACGAGGCCCGCCGACTCGAACTGCGTCAGCACCCGATAGACCGTCGCCAGACCGATGTCCTCTCCAACCTCGAGCAGCGCCTTGTACACGTCCTCGGCACTCATGTGCCGGCTGGTCGTATTGCTCTCGAGGATCTCCAGGATCTTCATCCGGGGCAGCGTGACCTTCAGGCCGGCCTTGCGTAAATCGTGTGATTCCATGATGTTGTCTCCACCCCGCACCGTGTAATCGGACGGCCGTTGGGGTATGATGCCGGCCACGTTGGCGAAGCCCGGTAAGATTCAATACATATGCGAAAGCTTCTCATTCCCGCCCTGGTGTTGGCAAGCCTGACGATGACCGGATGCACCTCGGTGGAGCGCATCCCGTTCATCCATCGGATCGACGTGCAGCAGGGCAACGTCATCACCCAGGAAATGGTCGATCAGCTGAAACCGGGCATGTCCAAGCGCCAGGTGCGCTTCACCCTCGGCTCGCCGATGATCGTCGACGTCTTCCATCAGGATCGCTGGGACTATCTCTACCGCATGGAGCCGGGCAAGGGCGAGATCGAGCAGAAGCGCGTCACGCTGCACTTCCGGGACGACCAGCTCGCGCAGATCAGCGGCGACTACCGCCCCAACCCCCAGCCCGACCTCGCGCCCGCCGGCCCGGAATCGACCACCGTCGTGGTCCCGCCGCAGGAGCGCAAGCCGCGCGGCATCCTCACCCGCCTGTGGAACTGGATGGGCTTCGGGAAGGAGCAAGCCGCGCGGCATCCTCACCCGCCTGTGGAACTGGATGGGCTTCGGGAAGGATGAGATCTAGGGGCTAGGGGCTAGGGGCTAGGGACTAGCCCCTAGTCCTTAGCCCCGAATCCTCCTACTCCGCGATATCCCCACCGCCCTTCTTCATGCGTTTGCCCTCGGCGGCGCGCTGCTTGCGCACTTCCTTCGGGTCGGCGATCAGCGGGCGGTAGATCTCCACGCGGTCGCCCTCGCGCAGCTCGGCGTTGGGCTTGTTGAGCTTGCCGAAGATGCCGAGCTCGTGGCTGGCGAGGTCGATCTCGGGAAAGCGCTCGAGCATGCCCGAGGCGCGCACGGCCTGTTCCAGGGTGGTGCCGCGCGGCACGCGCAGCTTCAGGATGAGCTGGGTGTCCGGCCTGGCATAGGCCACTTCGACATCGATCTGATCAGCGTTTTCCATAGATCTGCACCGCGCGTTGCTGAAAGGCATCCACCAGAGAGTTGGCGATCTGACTGAACACCGGCCCGATCATCATGCTGAGCATCCGGCTGGCGAACTCGAACTCCAGATCCAGCGACACCTTGCAGGCCTTGTCGCCGAGCGGATCGAAGCGCCAGTAGCCCTCGAGCCGTTCGAAAGGCCCTTCGACCAGGCGCATCTCGATCATCTTGTTGCGCTGGTGGCGGTTGTGGGTCGTGAACGACTTGTGCAGGCTGCCCTTGGCGATGTCCAGGCAGGCCCTCACCTCGTCGCCCTCCGCCCAGGTCACCTTCGAGGACCGGCACCAGGGCAGGAACTCCGCGTAGGCATCGATATCGCTCACCAGGGCGAACATCTCCGCCGGCGTATAGGGCACGAGCGCCGACTTGTGGATGGAGGTCGTCATCTGCGGTATCCGCGCCGGTCCCGGGCTAATCGACGATCAGGCCGAGCAGACCGGTGACGTTCAGGAACACCAGCGTGATCGCCACCGGCACGATGTAGCGCACCATGAACCGCCACAGGCGGTAGCCGAATCCATCGCGCAGGCCCAGCTCGCCGCGGCTGACCTCCGCCGCCATCATCCAGACCGAGAAGACGGCGATCAGCAGGCCGCCCAGCGGCAGCATCACATTGGAGGTCAGGTAGTCGGTCAGATCGAAGAAGGTCTTGTCGAACAGCTTGTAGTCCGCCCAGACGTTGAAGGAGAACAGCGAACCGATGCCGAACAGCCAGACCGCGGCGCCGGACCAGGTGGCCGCCTTCACCCGGCTCATGCCGCGGTTCTCCACCAGCCAGGCCACGATGGGCTCGAGCAGCGAGATCGCCGACGTCCAGGCGGCGAACAGCAGCAGCACGAAGAACGCCGCGCCGAACAGCGCACCGCCCGGCATCTGCCCGAAGGCGATCGGCAGGGTCATGAAGATCAGCCCCGGACCGCCCTGCGGCTGCAGGCCGTAGGCGAACACCAGCGGGAAGATCGCCATGCCCGCCAGCAGCGCCACCAGGGTATCCAGCAGCGCGATGATGAAAGCCATGCGCGTGATGGAGGCGGTATGGGACAGATACGATCCGTAGATCATGATCGCCCCCATGCCGAGGCTCAGACTGAAGAAGGCCTGCCCCATGGCGCTCAGCACCGCGTCGCCGGTCAGCTTGGAGAAATCGGGCTTGAACAGATAGCTGATCGCCTCCTGGTAGGCGCCGGTGTTCATCGCGTAGCCGACCATCGCCACCAGCAGCACGAACAGCGCCGGCATGAGAAACCGTACGGCCTGCTCCAGGCCGCTCTTCACGCCGCGCGACACCACGATCGTCGTCATGACCATGAAGAGGGTGTGCCACACCAGCAGCCGTTCGGGATCGCTGATGAAGGTCCGGAAGATCGCGCCGACGCCGTCGGCGGTGGCCCCGGTGAACACCCCGGCGCCGGTGCGGAAGATGTACGCCAGGGTCCAGCCGGCCACGACGCTGTAGAAGGACAGGATCAGGAATCCGGCCACCATGCCCATCCAGCCCATGCCCGCCCACAGCCGCGAGCGGCCCGCCTCCTCGGCCAGGGTGCGCATGGTATTGATGGGGCTCTGCCGGCCGCGGCGGCCGAGCATGATCTCGGCCATCATGACGGGCACGCCGATGGCCAGCACGCACAGGATGTACACCAGCACGAAGGCCCCGCCGCCGCCCTCGCCGGTGATGTAGGGAAACCGCCAGATATTGCCCAGACCGACCGCCGAACCGGTGGCCGCCAGGATGAAGGCCATCCGGGACGACCATTCGCCATGGATGGACGTGCGTCGTGTCATGGGGATTCCGTCTGTAACATTGGGGTTGCGCGCCATTGTCCGGGAAAACTGCCAGCGCCTCAACCGGCTACGCGCGAATCGATGGCCGCGGCGACGGCCGCCGGCATATAATGCGCCGATGGCGACGAAAAAATCCAAAGAGGCGGCCGGCGGCACCATCGCCCTCAACAAGAAGGCCCGCCACGATTTCCTGATCGAGGAACGCTTCGAGGCCGGACTGGCCCTGGAAGGCTGGGAGGTCAAGAGCGCGCGCGCCGGCAAGGTGCAGCTGGTCGATGCCTACGTGATCATCAAGAAGGGCGAGGCCTGGCTGATCGGGGCCCTGATCAGCCCGCTGCTGACCGCCTCCACCCATATCCACCCCGACCCGACCCGCACCCGCAAACTGCTGCTGCACCGCCACGAGCTCAGCAAGCTCATCGGCGCCGTCGAGCGCAAGGGCTATGCCCTGATCCCGCTGGCCATGTACTGGAAGAACGGCCGCGTGAAGCTGGAGGTCGGCCTGGCCAAGGGCAAGAAGGAACACGACAAACGCGCCGCCGACAAAGAGCGCGACTGGCAGCGCGAGAAACAGCGCATCCTGCGCCACGGCTGATCCCCGCCGCAGTTGACGATTGTCCGCCACCCCCTTGAAAAAGCCCGCGTCGGGAACCATACCTAGGGTAAGCCGCCGTTGCCCGCGCCCTTGCAGGACTCCCTTAGGAGCCGGCGCGAGGCCGAGAAGCGAACTCGGGCCGGGTGGACGGCGGTGTGATGTCGCGGTGTGGTATACTGGCGCCGCTTCAGAGAAGTTACCAATGGGGGCGACCTGGCTTCGACGTGGGTTGCGAAACCTGAGGTGCATGCCGAGGTGCAGTGACCTCGTAAAACACATTGCAAACTCATAGTTGCCAACGACGACAACTACGCACTCGCTGCCTAAACCCCAGTAGGGTGCCGTCGGACTGGAGCCGCGCCTGCGCGTCCAGATTTCCGGCGTCGATTCTCGCAGGATCGCGCGTGAGGTTCTCCCAGGACCGAGCCGCTAAAACCCACTGGGATCGCCGTCCGTCTTCCCTGCCCGTCGGGTAGCGGCCGGTTAAATCAATTGACGCGGATAAGCATGTAGAGCCGAGGGCGGAGGGCTTGCGGACGCGGGTTCGATTCCCGCCGCCTCCACCAATACTAAAAGGTCAACAGTTCCCTGTTGGCCTTTTTTCTTGCCCGATTGCGCCGGGTCCGCCGCCCAGGCCCTCCCGGAGGGAGGCTTGATATCGCCCAAGGAATTCCTGCATCTGGCGTCCAGGGCGGCGGTGGATCAGGCGCTGGCCAGACTGGCCCGCGAGGGGAAGTTGCTGCGCGTCGGACGGGGGGCCTACGCCCTGCCGGTGGCCAGCCGCTTCGGCTCCCGCCCGCCCTCGACCGAGGCCGTTGTTGAAGCCATCGCGGCCACCCACGGTGAAGTCGTCGTGCCCAACGGCGCAGCGGAAGCCAATGCGCTGGGGCTGACCACGCAGGTGCCGACCCGGGAGATCTTTCTGACGTCGGGGCCCACGCGCAAGCTGCGCCTGGGTAACCGCACCGTCGAGCTCAAGCACGGCAGCCGCTGGCAGCTCGCGCTCGGCAAGCGCCCGGCCGGCAAGGCCATTCGCGCTCTGTCCTGGCTGGGGCCCGAGCAGGCGTCCTCCGCCCTGCACATCCTGCATGCCCAACTGCCCGCGGAAGAATGGGCCGCCTTGCAGGCCGCGCGGGCGGCCCTGCCCGGATGGATGGCCCGCGCCGTCAGCGAGATGAATGCGCATAGACGAGAACCAGGACCCAAAAAAGACTTGTCAGGACATCGTCCGGACAATTAAACTGGGAGCCTCGAAACCCCGGAGAGCAGTCCATGAGCACTCCTTCCAAGACCGAACGCATTGACGTCCGCGCAAGCACGCCGGTCAAGCAACTGCTGCAGGAGGCCGCGCGCGCCTGCCACAAGAACGTCAGCGAGTTCCTGCTCGATGCGGGCGTGACGGCTGCCGCGCAGACGCTGGCGGATCGTCGTCAGTTCGTGCTGAGTGATGCGCAGTGGCAGGCGTTCCAGGAAGCGCTGGATCGTCCGGTGCAAAGCAAGCCGCGCCTATCGAGGCTGCTGCGTGAGCCCGGGGTGCTGGGTTGACCGGCGACGCCACGGCGTCGCCCTATGCACCCGTTCGCAAGCTGCTTGCCACGGATCAGGTCGATGCGTTCGACTGCGGCCAGACCGCGCTGAACCAGTTCCTGCAGCGCTACGCGCTCGTCAACCAGAAGGCCAACAGCGCGCAGACCTACGTCTGCTGCCAGGGTGACGTGGTGGTCGGCTTCTACAGCCTCGCCGTCGGCAGCGTCGATCCGGAAGCCGCGCCAATGAGGGTGATGAAGGGGCTGGCGCGTCACCCGGTACCGGTCATGATCCTGGCCCGGCTCGCAGTGGACAAGGACCATCAACGCAAAGGCCTGGGCCAGGCATTGCTCAAGGATGCGCTGCTGCGCACGGCGCAGGCCGCCGACATCGCCGGTATCCGCTGCCTGCTGGTACATGCCAAGGACGACGCAGCGCGGCAGTGGTACGAGTCCTGGGAATTCGAGCCCAGCCCGACCGATCCTTATCACCTCTTCCTGATGCTCAAGGATCTCAAGAGTTTGTTGAACTGAAGTGGTGTCTCCACCACTTCAAAGCCCAGCCCGCTCCCGCTGCTCATCCCATAGCGCCGGTGGATCAACCGCCAGGTCGAACAACGTGATGTGATTCGGCAGCGCATCGTCCAGGATGGCTGCCACGATGTCCGGCGCCAGCGTGGTGAGGTTGACCATCCGGCTCACGTAGCTGTTGTCGATCCCCTCCCGCGCGGCGATCTCCTTCAGTGATTTCGCTTCCCCCGACTCGAGCATGGCCAGCCAGCGATGCCCCCTGGCCAGCGCCAAC
>JAJJPM010000189.1:0-8351 GCA_032907525.1 Gammaproteobacteria bacterium | reverse complement strand
CCGGCTGATCGCCACCTTCGGCACGCGCGCCGCCTTCACCGCCGCCTTCGGAGGCGGCATTCTCGCCACCTTCGCGACGGGCGGCACCGCCGCGGCGGCGACCGCCGCGGCGGCCACGGCGGCTGCGGCTGCTGCGCTGCTGTTCGCCGCCGCCTTCCGCCGCCTGAGCCTCGGCAGCTTCCGCAGTCCCCGGCGGAACCTCCGCTACCGGACGGTCCTTCTCGCGTGTCTCGACCGCCTCCTTCGGACGTTGCGGTGCACCTTCCTCGGCCGTGCGCCGCGGTTCTTCGGCGCGCCGGGCCTGTTCTTCGCGGCGTCCGTCGTCGCGACGGGGCTCGCCTCCGCGCCGCGATTCCTCGGCACGGCCCTCCTGAGAACGGCTTTCCTGGGGACGACCTTCCTGGGGACGGCGGCGGCCGCCGTTGCTGCGGCGGCTGCGGTCCTCGCCCTGGGCGCGGTCACGGCGCTCGCCGCGCTCGGGGCGGTCGCGGCGCGGCCGTTGTGGACGCTCCTCGGCGGCCTTGGGCGCGGAGATCGGGGCGGCGGCCGGTTCTTCCTCCCGGCGGCCGAACAGATTGCTCCACAGGCGCTTGATGAAGCCGGCCTGGCCGGCAGCGGTGGCCGCCGCCGGTGCCGCCGCCGGGATCGGTACGGCCGGCGCAGGCACGGGCACCGGCGTCGGCGGTGCCAGGAACTTGACCGCCGGCTCGTCGCTGCTGCGGATGACCGCCTTGCCGAATTCCGTCGTCGCTTCCTCTTCGGCGGCTTCGGGCATCATGGCATAACTGGCCGTCGGCTCCTCCGGCAGCTCGTCGGTGCGGATCCGCTGGATCTCGTATTCGGGCGTGTGCATGTGCGGCACGGGGATCAGGACGATATCCACGTGCTGGCGCTGTTCGACGCCGTGCAGGATGTGCCGCTTCTCGTTGAGCAGGAAGGTCGCGACCTCGACCGGCAGGCGCGCGACGATGCGGCCGGTCTTGTCCTTCATGGCGTTCTCTTCGATGATGCGCAGCACCGACAGGCCCAGCGACTCCACGCCGCGCACCGTGCCCTGGCCCTTGCAGCGCGGGCAGACGATCTGGCTGGACTCGCCCAGCGACGGACGCAGGCGCTGGCGCGACATCTCCAGCAGCCCGAAGCGCGAGATGCGGCCGATCTGCACGCGGGCGCGGTCCATCTTCAGTGCCTCGCGCAGGCGGTTCTCGACCTCGCGCTGGTGCTTGGTCGGCTGCATGTCGATGAAGTCGATGACGATCAGGCCGCCCAGGTCGCGGATGCGCAGCTGGCGGGCGATCTCGTCGGCCGCTTCCAGGTTGGTGTTGAGCGCCGTCTCCTCGATGTCGCCGCCCTTGGTCGCACGCGCCGAGTTGATGTCGATGGAGATCATCGCCTCGGTGTGGTCGATGACGATGGCGCCGCCGGAGGGCAGGGTGACCTCGCGCTGGAAGGCCGATTCGATCTGGCTCTCGATCTGGAAGCGCGAGAACAGCGGCACGGTGTCCTTGTACAACTTGAGCTTGTTCAAGTTGTGCGGCATCACCAGCTGCATGAAATCGCGAGCCTTGTCGTGGATGTCCGGATCGTCGATCAGGATCTCGCCGATGTCGGAGCGCAGATAGTCGCGCAGGGCCCGGATGATGACATTGCTTTCCTGGTAGATCAGGAAGGGCGCCTGACGTTCCTTGGAGGCGGCTTCGATGGACGACCACAGCTGGAGCAGGTAGTCGAGGTCCCACTGGAGTTCTTCGATGGCGCGGCCGACGCCGGCGGTGCGCACGATCAGCCCCATGTCCTCGGGGATGTTCAGGGCCGCCATGGCATCGCGGATCACGCTGCGGTCCTCGCCCTCGATGCGGCGCGACACGCCACCGGCGCGCGGGTTGTTGGGCATCAGCACCAGATAGCGGCCCGCCAGGCTGATGAAGGTGGTGAGCGCCGCGCCTTTGGTGCCGCGCTCTTCCTTCTCGACCTGGACGACGATCTCCTGGCCTTCGCGCAGGGCCTCTCTGATGCTCGCGCGGCCGCCGGCTTCGCGCGCTTCCTCGCTGAAATAGCTGCGGGCGACTTCCTTGAGGGGCAGGAAGCCGTGGCGTTCGGCGCCGTAGTCGACGAACGCGGCCTCCAGGCTGGGTTCTACGCGGGTGATCCTACCCTTGTAGATGTTGGACTTCTTCTGCTCCCGGGACGGGACTTCGATATCCAGGTCGTAGAGTTTTTGGCCGTCTACCAGGGCCACGCGCAACTCTTCGGGTTGAGTCGCATTGATAAGCATTCTTTTCATAAGTCGATTCTCGCAGGCGCTCGGACCTGACGATGGCCGCGTGCCGAACGGCCGGAACCCAGTTGCGCGCCGTGGACAGCAGCGCGCTCAACAACGGGCCCAGGCCGACGCAGGCCAACAGGGCAACGACCTGTTCGCCGTAGCGGGCGTCGGACATCGACATGGGAGCGCTTGAATTCATGTCAGGGATTTAGCCTGTCGCCAAACAACATTCGCATTCGTCGGCCGGCGGACCCGCTGGCTCGCCCACCCCGGATGAGCACGGCCGCAACGGCGGGGTCGGTCCGGGGCGGGTCCGTCAACGTGTGCGCTGGTGTCATCGCGGGATCGCAGAGCTGCTGAGAGCCGAGGATCCCGGATCCAGGCGTACGAAATACGCGGAAACCCGTGCGTGTTCCGGCCATCGTCCGGCCGGGGCCCCCCCAACTGTCCAGATCACGGGGAAGCTCACGCGAGCGTCAATATATCAATGATCCCTCTTCCCAACAATCGGTTAGGCGATTTTTTTGCAACAGAGGGGCGGGACGGGGCCGGAACCGGCCTGGATATTGCTATCATGCGCGCATGACAGCGCCGGCCCACACCTCCACGCCCCCCGGCCCCGGGGTCCGCATCCTCGCCGTGGGCGCGGAGGATGCCGGCCAGCGTATCGACAATTTTCTGCTGCGCCACCTCAAAGGTGTACCGCGGAGCCTGATCTACCGCATCCTGCGGCGCGGCGAGGTGCGCGTGAACAAGGGCCGCATCAAGCCGGAGTACCGGGTTCAGGCGGGCGACCAGGTGCGGATTCCGCCGGTGCGGACCGGTCAGCCGGCACCGGCGCCCGGCGGCGGGGCGGGCAGCCGCCTCGAGGACCGCATTGTCTACGAGGACGAGCGGCTGCTGGTGGTGGACAAGCCGGCGGGCATGGCGGTCCACGGCGGCAGCGGTCTGAGTTTCGGCGTGATCGAGGCGCTACGCGCGGCCCGCCCCGAGGCCAGGTTCCTGGAACTGGTGCACCGGCTCGACCGTGAGACCTCGGGCTGCCTGCTGATCGCCAAGCGGCGCAGCGAGCTGCGCATGCTCCATGAACTCCTGCGCGGCGGCGGGGTCGACAAGCACTATCTCGCCCTGGTGCGCGGCCGCTGGACCGCCGGCGAGCAACTGGTCGACGTACCGCTGCTCAAGAACCAGCTGCGCAGCGGCGAGCGCATCGTCACCGTGGATGCGGCGGGCAAGGCGTCGGATTCGCGCTTCCGGCCGCTGGAGATCTATCGGGAGGCGAGTCTCATGGAAGTTGAACTCGGCACCGGCCGTACCCATCAGATCCGGGTGCACGGTGCCCATATCGGCCATCCGCTGGCCGGCGACGAGAAGTACGGTGATCCGGAGTTCAACCGGCGCATGCGCGAGCTCGGCCTGCGGCGCCTCTTTCTGCATGCCCACAGCCTGGGCTTCTCGGATCCGGAGAGCGGGCGCGAAATCCATGTGAGCGCGCCGCTGCCCGACGAACTGCGCGCGGTGCTGGACCGCCTGGCGGAGGCGGACGCCGTGTAGCCGCGGATTTGGTGACGACATTTTTTTCTCAAGTCGATGTGGACCGATGATGTACGACATTAGATTGCTGGTATTCGATTGGGACGGAACCCTGATGGACTCCGAGGCGCAGATCGTCGCCTGCATGCAGGCCGCCATTGCCGATCTCGGCCTGGAACCGCGCGGAACGGAGGCGGTGAAGAACATCATCGGCCTGGGACTGCAGGAGGCCGTTGCGGCCCTGTATCCCGGATCCGGCGCGGACCTGGTCACGGTGCTCGCCGACCGCTATCGCGCCCAGTGGCTCGGCGGAGCGCGGCGCTCGCCGCTGTTTCCGGGCGTGGAGGAAACCCTGCACCTGCTCAAGGACGAAGGATTCCAACTCGCTGTCGCCACGGGAAAGGGGCGTCGGGGTCTCGACAAGGTCCTCGGCGAAACCGGCCTGGACAAACTCTTCGACGTGACCCGCTGTTCGGACGAGACGCGCTCCAAGCCGCATCCCCTGATGCTGAACCAGATCATGCGCCACACCGGGGCGCAGCCCGGACAGACGCTGATGATCGGCGACACGGAATATGACATGGAGATGGCCCGCAACGCAGGTGCGCATCCCGTTGCGGTATCCTACGGTGTCCACGAGGTGGAGCGCCTGCAGCGCCATGCGCCGCTGACCTGCCTGGACCGCATCACGGAACTGGGCGACTGGCTTGCGGAAGTCCGTGAGGTGACGCCGCCTCATGTTGCGTCAGGCGCACAGGCGTAAGAAGATCGATCGACCCGGGCTGGCGCCGCGGACGTCCCGCGCGCGGCCCACGAGACCCAAAACGGAGACGGCCCAAGATGAGCGATGACTGGACCTCGGACAAGGCGAGCTACGGAGACGCAAAGGCGCCGACGGCCGGAAGCGGGACGGGCGGCAAGGACGCCGACTGGGAACGCGAGCTGCTCAACCGGCTCGCCTTCGCTTCGCTCAACGAGCAGCGCCGTGCCCGCCGCTGGAGCATCCTGTTCAAGCTGCTGGCCTTCGTGTATCTCTTCGGACTGCTGTTCCTGTACCGCCCCTCGGGCTGGGAGGCGCCCCATGTGTCGGCGGCGAAACACACCGCCCTGGTCGAGGTCAGCGGCATCATCGCGGCGGACTCCGACGCCAGCGCCGACCAGGTGGTCACCGGCCTGCGCAAGGCCTTCGAGGACAAGAAGACGGCCGGCGTGATCGTCCGCATCAACAGCCCGGGCGGCAGCCCGGTGCAGGCCGGTTACATCAACGACGAGATGCGGCGGCTGCGCGCGGCCCATCCGGACATTCCGCTCTATGCCGTGGTCACCGACGTCTGCGCCTCGGGCGGCTACTACATCGCGGTCGGTGCCGACCAGATTTATGCCGACAAGGCCAGCATCGTCGGCTCGATCGGCGTGCGCATGGACAGCTTCGGCTTCGTCGAGGCTCTGGACAAGCTCGGCATCGAACGCCGGCTGCTGACGGCGGGAGACCACAAGGGCTTCCTGGATCCTTTCCTGCCCGAGAACCCGGACGACGTGGCTCACATCCAGACGCTGCTGAACAGCATCCACGAGCAGTTCATCAACACGGTGAAGGCCGGACGCGGCGAGCGGCTGAAGCCCGACGACAAACTGTTCTCCGGGCTGGTCTGGACGGGCGAGCAGAGCGTCGAACTCGGTCTGGTCGACGGCATCGGCAGTGCCGGCTACGTCGCCCGCGAACTGATCGGCGCCGAGGAGATCGTCGATTTCACGCCGAGACCTGATTTCCTGCAGCGGTTCGCACGGGGGATCGGGGCGGCGATGGGGCAGAGCGTGGCGGCGGATATTCTCCGTCCGTCCTTCAGATAGGACATGCGATCCTCGACAAGACTCCCGACACGTCGCGCACCCGGTTTGACTCTCAATACATAAAGAAAACAGTCATGGCAATGACGGACCACGACAAGCGTTTTAATGTGCTCTACTGCGAAGGTAATACCGATGGCACCGTGGGCGGATCATTCTTCAGTCTGCTTTACCTCGTCTCCGGTTTGGACAAAACGAAATACAATCCCATTGTCGTATTCCATGATGAACACACCCTGTTGCCGCAATACCATGCGGCAGGCATACGTACCCTAATCATTCCGGCATACAAACCAGCGATCTATCAAATAGAGCATGTACCGCCCGGTGTGGCCTGGCTGGTGCTGCCTTGCCGTGACGTTTTCCAGAAAGCCGTAAATTTTTCGAAAGGGCTTGTGGGACGCACTTTCTACTACGCACGTCTTCTGCGCGAGTTGAATATCGATATCGTGCATCTGAACAACTCGATCGTGCGGAACAATGACTGGATGCTGGGGGCGATGCTCGCCCGGGTGCCCTGCATGACGCACGAGCGCGGCATCAACAGATATTACCCGCTGCTTGCACGGGCGCTCGGAAGACGCCTGAAAGCGATCGTGTGCATATCCAACGCGGTGCGCGACAATCTGAAGGATCACTCGATCGATGCAGGGAACCTCGTGACCATCTACAACGGGATCGACCCGCGCGTTGTCTCGGTCAACACCGAAGCCGCCGATATTCTCCAACGCCAAGGCATAGGTCCCGGCACCAGAGTCGTCGGGGTGATAGGCAACATCAAGTTTTGGAAGGGGCAGGAGACGATGATCAGAGCCTTACCCCTGATTCTGCGAGATATCCCGGACGTGGTCTGCCTGTTTGTAGGGGATACGGCACCGGCCGACCAAGCCTATCATGATCACCTGCTCGCACTCGCCGGAGAACTGGGGGTACAAGAGAACATCCGCTTTACCGGATATACGCGGAACGTCGCGGATTATATAAACACCATGGAGATTGTTATCCACACCTCCGTCGAACCCGAACCCTTTGGGCGCGTTCTGATCGAGGCCATGGCGATGAGTAAGCCTGTGATCGGCGCACGGGGCGGTGCAGTCACCGAAATTATCGAAGAAGGCAGCACAGGTTTAACGTTTCAACCGGGCAACCCTGCGGCGCTTGCAGAAGCTGCCAAGCAATTTTTGTTATCACCAGATGTGGCAGCAGAGATGGGGATTAAGGGACGAGCGCGTCTACTGTCTGAATTCAACATTCAGACAAACATCCGCAAGACGGAGGAAGTGTATGCCTCGATACTGGAATGACAGGGCCTACAGGTCAGGGTAGGGCTTGTTGCAAAAATTGCGCCCCCGCATCCGGTTACGATGCGAGGGCGCAAAGTCAAGGCATGTTCAGGAACTACCGAGGTTGCAACTCACCCCTACGTCTACGGAATAACCTCGAGATCGGTCGGCGGGCTAGGCGGGGATATTGCCGCTCCACCGACCAGCAGGCCAATCGCTTCGTTACCCGTGATGTAGGCTCCCAGGGGTAGTGGATCCGAAGTGCTGCCGTTTCGGTTGAGGTCGAGCACGTCGATACCCGCCCGCAGCGCAGCCGAATCGGAACGAAGCCGGTAATTACCCGCGCTCACATCCTGGAAGAGCGGATTGCTCGTGATGCTGAAGTAATCATCGCCCGCTTGAGTGCCGCCCAGCGCCGCTCTCCAGGCCGACATCGACCCATATGCCACACCGGCAATACTCCAGCCGCCCGCATTGTCATAGTACATATTGTGATCGAGGGAAAACGGGGCCGCCGTCTGCGCCTCGCCACCGCTGACCGCTTCGTTGGCGGTCATCACGATATTGTTGCGGACCGCGATGTTGGACATCGTGTCCGCATAGGTCCCGAAGCGCACGCCATCCCGATTTCCAACCAGAGTGTTGTTGACGACGTTGACATTCTTGGAACCGAGCTCGATGGATATACCAGCGTTGTTGTCCTTCGAGATGTTCTGGTAAACGAGATGCCGCCCCTGAGCATTCGTGTACATGAACAAGATGCCCTTGCTGTTGTTCCTCACCAGGTTGTAACGGACGGTGAAATCCCTGTTGTCGCCGCCTTTCACGAATATGCCAGACCCTGAGCCATATATTTCGTTATGCTCGATCAAGGCGCCTGCGCTGAAGTAGGCCATGATGCCAGCGCCGTTATGATGCGTTGACCCATTGCCGTAAAGGACATTGTAAATACGATTGTTTCTGATGGTTACATTGTTGGCGTGTTCGAGCCTGATACCATTATGGTTGTCCTGGCGTCCGTCGGAGCCGTTTCCGTCAATTTCACAATTTTCGATCGATGAGCCCGTGGTACTCCATAGAACGATACTGCCGGTATCCGGCACTGAAGGTGCAGTTGCTTCATTTATATAGAAACCTTTCCAGCTGATGTAATCCCGGCGGTAAGTGCCGATCATTGCTCCGGATCCATTAGTGTAGGAAAGCCTTACGGCCCCATCAGCCTCAAAAACAATCGGCGCGGCACTCGTCCCGGAATTTACTGGGTTATAAACCGGCTCATACCGCGAGCCGATGCCAGAGGTATAATAGGTGCCGGCCCGGACTACCACCGTGTCACCTGCGCGTGCAGCTTGGTTCTGATTCGGAGCGCCACGCGACGCGTTGCCCCAGGCGGCACGACCGATCGTCTGCCAAGGAGTCTG
>JAJJPM010000188.1:0-33835 GCA_032907525.1 Gammaproteobacteria bacterium | reverse complement strand
AGATCGAACGCCACGGCACCCAGAATCACCGCTTCGAGCGCGACGAATTCGCCGATCGCTACCGCGAGAGCTTCGGCCACACGCTGGGCTGGTGACCCGTCGCCCCACCCCGCGTGCAGGGCGACCAAGTTGACCTATGTCAACCGGACTCGAGATGGCGTTTGTCAGGTGTCCTCGAACGGCGGTATATGGTATTTGAAATACATTTTCGCACGACTGCCCATCGCCAAGCCCCCGCGAGCGGTTAGGTAACTACATCAGGGCTTGCGTCTCAGGTGATTTCATCGTTGTCCCAGCGGCTGCGCCGCCGCCTGCACGAAGCGGGGCCGCAGCGTGTCATCAACCTGGCCAATGCGCTCTTCGTGGCACTGGTGCTGGGCCTGTCCGCCAATGCCGCCTGGAAGGCCGTCGCGGACTATCGGGCGGCCCGCACCATCCAGGCCGCGACCGCCCTCAGCGACGCCATCATCCATACGACCGCGGCGACCGCGGTCGAGCGCGGCATCACGTCCGCGGCGCTCGGCAGCGGTGGGGAGCGCGATGAAGACCTGCCGGCGACGCTCCTGGGCATGCGTGCCGAGGCCGAGGCGCACTGGCAGAAGACACGCGCCCTCGCCCGGCAGCTGGACGGGTCGGCTACCTACCGACGGGTCTGGGCCGAGGCCGAGCAGGCGTATGTGCGGCTGATCGAGGTGCGGGCCGCGGTCGACCGGTTCCTGGACGGCGACGCGCCCCCGGTCGAGATCCCGGTGTGGATCACGTGCGTCGCCGATTTCAACAGGGCCCTGGAGAAACTCCGCAAGACGGCCTTCGAGGACTCGCGCTCGCACGCAGCGCTGACGACGCTCAATCTGACGCTGCGCCACTGGATCTGGCTGGTGTCGGAGTATGCCGGACTGGAGCGCGGCACCGTCGCCTATTACGTCAGTCGGCGCGAGGCCATTCCCGATCACGTCATCCACACGCTGCACGCCTATCGCGGGGTCGTCGACCACAATCTCGCCGAGATCCACACGCTGGTCCGGCAACCCGCCACGGACCCCCGTCTGCGCATCGCCGAGGGGGCGATGCGGACCATCTTCATCGATCGCTTCGACGCCATACGGGCGGCGGTGTTCGCCGCCGCCCACGATGGCGCCTATCCGCTGTCGGGGGCGGCCTGGGTCGGCCAGTCCACGGCGGCGATCGGTTCGGTCCTGGCCCTGGCGGACGCCAGCGCCGAGGTGTCGACGGAAATGGCGGAGGATCTCGCCCGCCGGAGCTTCTGGCGGCTGGTCGGGCATGCGGCACTGGTGCTGGGCGCCCTGCTGCTGGCGGCGTTCAGCGCGACCAAGGTGCGGCATACGGCCAACCAGCTGTTCCACGAGAAGGAACTGGCCGAGGTCACCCTGCATTCCATCGGCGACGCCGTCATCACGACCGACGCGCTGGGGCGGGTGGAATACCTGAATCCGGTGGCGGAGCGCTATACCGGCTGGACGACCGCCGAGGCGGCGGGGCGGCCCCTGCGGGAGCTGCTCAACCTGGTGAACGGCTTCACCCGCGAGGTCGAGGAGGATCCGGTGTCCGAATGCCTGCGGCTGGGCCGCATCGTGGCCCTCAAGGACAACTCGGTCATGCGCCGCCGCGACGGGACCGAGATCGCGATCGGCGACTCCGCCGCGCCCATTCACGACTCGGAAGGGCGCATCGTGGGCGCGGTCATGGTGTTCTACGACCTGTCGCCCAACGGCGATACGCGGAATCTGCTGGCGCATTACGCCACCCGCGACGCACTGACCGGCCTGGCCAACCGCCGGGAGTTCGACCGGCGTCTGAACGAACTGCTGACGCGGGCCAAGCGCCGCGGCGAGGAGCACGCGCTCTGCTACATCGATCTCGATCAGTTCAAGGTCATCAACGACACCTGCGGGCACGTGGTCGGCGACAAGCTCCTGTGCCAGCTGAGCTACCTGCTGCAGCGCCATATCCGCGATTCCGACACCCTGGCGCGGCTGGGCGGCGACGAGTTCGGCCTGCTGCTGGTCAACTGCCCCCTGCCGCGCGCGGAGAAGGTGGCCGAGACGCTGCGCAACGTGATCCGCCAGTTCCGCTTCACCTGGGAGGGACAGGCCTTCGATCTGGCCTGCAGCATCGGTCTGGTGCCCGTCACCGTCGACAGCGTGAGTCCGGCGGAGGTGCTCAGCGAGGCGGACGCGGCCTGCTATGCCGCCAAGGAGAAGGGCCGCAACCGCGTGCAGCTGTTCCAGCCCGGCGACGGCGAACTGGCGCGCCGCCACGGTGAGATGCAATGGGTGTCGCGGCTGCAGGCTGCGCTACGCGAAGACCGTCTGGTGCTGTTCGTCCAGGACATCGTGCCCATCCCGCTCAAGGGGACGCTGCCGCTGCATCGCGAGATACTGCTCCGCCTGCGCGACGAGGACGGCAATCTGGTGCCGCCCATGAGCTTCATTCCCGCCGCCGAGCGCTACAACATCATGCCGGAGATCGACCGCTGGGTGATCCGGCACATGTGTGAATGGATCCGGGACACCGCCGGAGAGGACGGCGGCGCCGTCTACAACATCAATCTGTCGGGGGCGTCGCTCAGCGACCATCACGGCCTGCGCAACTACATCCTGGAGTGCTTCGAGGCGCATGCCGTCGCGCCGGAGCGGGTTTGTTTCGAGATCACCGAGACGGCGGCGGTGCGCAACCTGATCGAGGCCACGGATCTGATGGATGCGCTGAAGAAGGTCGGTTTCCGGTTTGCGCTGGACGACTTCGGCAGCGGCCTGTCCTCGTTCATGTACCTCAAGACGCTGCCCGTGGATTTCCTGAAGATCGACGGCAATTTCGTCCGCGACATGGTCGGAAATCCCGTCGACAACGCCATGGTGGAGGCGATCAACCGCATCGGTCATGTGATGAACATCAGGACGGTGGCGGAATTCGTCGAGGACGACACCATCCTCAACCGGCTGCGGCAGCTGGGCGTCGACTATGGCCAGGGCTACGGTCTGGGGCGGCCGCAGCCGCTGCGGATGCGTTCATGAGTAATGCAGGCTAGCCTGAATGGCACTTACTTAAACCCTTCTTGGCCACGGAATCCACGGAACAACACGGAAAGTATTCATTGCGTAAACCCGGGATCATCCTGCACGGTCAGGTCTTCGGGTTTTTACAATACGTTTTTTTCCGTGTCATTCCGTGGGTTCCGTGGCCATATTTTTTGACATCGGGTCAGGCAGGTGCCATTCGGGCTAGCCCGCCAGCTTCACGACCTCGAACACCTTGTCGTAGGCCACGGCGTCTCCGCCGTTCTGCAGCATGTCGCGGTGCAGCAGCCGCACCACCTGGCCGAACTTGTCCGCGCTGATCGCGGTGCCCTGCTGCTGAAGGGCGCGGTACACGTCGGCGGCGATGCGATAGATCACGTCCTGATCGGTTTCCAGACGGTAGACGCTGCCCGGCTCGGCCACCAGTGCGGTCACCTGGGCGGCGCCGCGGCCGTTGATCAGCCATTCCAGTGAGATCTGCCGGCGCAGGCAGTAGGCGTGCAGGCGCTCCCAGGGGAGGGTGCCGCGTTCCTTCCAGGCGGAGACGTTGCGCTTGTTGGTCGCCAGCGGTTCGGCGAGATCGACGTCGTTGCGCACCCCTTCGAGCGTCTTGAGCCGGTCCAGCACCTGGCGCAGCAGCGCCGCGTTCTTTTCCTCCCGCATTCTTGACGTCACCATCTGTGTGTGTTAGACATACGCAAAACATGTATAAAAATACACAGGCAGTGTATTTTTTGCCGAGTTAAAACAACAAGTTAAGGAGCATAGCACAGCGCCCCGCGGCAGGCGGCGGGTTGTGTTGCGCGTGTGCCGGGCGCGCGCGGCGAAGTCTAACGGCCGGCTCCGGAAAGAACCGTCATGATCGTCACAGGAGAGAGCCCCCTATGGAGCGCATGGATGCTGCCGAGCTGTACTCCGCCCGGATCTATGCCCGCGCCGTCCCTCCGCCCGAGGTCCAGCTCGGCTGGGTGTGGCGCATCGATCGGGCGCAGCGACGGGTCGCTCAGGCCATGGCCGCCTGCCCGGCGACGTGGCCACTGATCGCCGCAAGGCTCGATGCCTGGCTGGGGGGCGGCGACGATCCGGCCGTGCTGGGGCGTTGGGTGACATCCTCAGCCGCGCCCGGTGCCCGGTTCGCCGAGTGCATGGCGCTGCTGCGCGGCGGGGTCGCGCCGCATCGGCCGCGTGCCGTGCTCACGTCGCTGCGCCTGCGCACCGAATGCATGGCGGATCTGCAGGCGCATCTCTCCGCCGGGGGCGCCGACGCGGTACGGCTGGCGCGTGTGCTCGACCGGGGACTGATGCGGGTCCGGACGCTCACGGCCCGGCTGGTGGAGGCCAATCAGCGCCTGGTCGCCGCGCTCGCCCGGCAGTACCGCGGGGGCCCGCTGGCCTACATGGACCTGGTGCAGGAGGGCAATCTCGGCCTGCTGCGCGCCATCGAGCGCTTCGACCCGGCGCGCGGCGTGCGTCTGTCGACCTATGCCATGTGGTGGATCCGGCGGGCGATGGTCTATGCCATCGTGCGTCAGGGACAGGACGTGCGTCCGTCGGTGGCGCAATACTGGGAGGGTCGGGAGGTTGCGCGAACGGCCGAGCGGCTGGCCGCGCTGCGTGGCCGTGCGGTCAGCCATCGCGAGATCGCGGTGCAGCTGGGCGTGAGCGTCGCCGACGTGCACCGTGGCTTCACGGCGCAGGCCGCGCCGCTGGCCCTGGATGCACCGCTGTGCGGTACCGATGGCATCGCCATGATAGATCAGCTGGCCGCCGTGCCCGGCGCCTGTCCCGAGCGCGACGCGCAGCTGGAGGACATGCGTCGCGCGATCCAGGCCCTGCTGGCGCAGCTGCCGGAGCGTCACGCCCATATCCTGCGCATGCGGTTCGGCATCGGTCTGCGCGACGACTGCACGCTGGAGCAGATCGCGCGCCAGCAGGGCGTGACCCGTGAGCGCATCCGCCAGCTGGAGGCACAGGCGCTGAAGGCCCTGCGCGACCTGGATGCGGCCTGGCTGTTGAGGGAGAGTCTATAGGTACGGAGCGAGAGCGCAGGAGGCGGAACGGGGCCGCCTCCCCGGATGCCGGCTCAGCTCTTCTGCTTGAGCAGGTCGCGGATCTCGGCGAGCAGCACCTCTTCCTTGCTCGGCGCCGGCGGAGCGGCGGGCTTTTCCTCCTCTTTGCGCTTGAGCCTGTTCATGGCCTTGATGGCGATGAAGATCGCGAAGGCGACGATGAGGAAGTCGAATACCGTCTGGACGAACTTGCCGTAGTTGAGGGTGACGGCGGCCGCGCCTTCCGTCGCCTCCTTGAGCGTGATCGCCAGATCGGTGAAATCCACGCCGCCGATCAGCAGTCCGAGCGGCGGCATGATGACGTCGCCGACGAACGACGAGACGATCTTGCCGAAGGCCGCGCCGATGATGATGCCGACGGCCATGTCGACCACATTGCCTTTCATGGCGAATTGCTTGAACTCGTTGATCATCCCCATGGTGTTGCCTCCTGGTTCGTTGTTGTTCCGACCTTGACAGCATACTTCGGGGCCGATCACAGCTGCCGCCGCGCGTCGGGCCCATCGTACACAGTTAACTGTAGTCAGTTAACCGAAGAATGGTGACCGGGTCCGGCAACGGATCGCGGCGGCGGTCAGCCGGCCTGCAGCACGGCGGCGAGATCGGCGGGGCGGGTGACGGGCGGCGCGCAGCGGGTGCCGGTGCAGACATAGGCGACACATTCCCCCTGCGGCCGGCGTTCGCGCAGGATACCGGGCAGGTCTGCGGCATCGGCGGGGATGGCGAAGCTGAGGCGGTGCGGTGCATAGGGCCGTGCGCACAGGCGGTGCCAGTCCTCCAGCGCCGACGGGTCGCCGCGCAGCACGACGGTCTGGACCGGCGAGAGGTATTCCTCGGTGGCGAGCAGCAGCGCCGTGCAGGCGTAGGCGTTCTGTTCGATACCGGCCCAGAGCGCGGTGAGCGTGCGTTCGGCGGCATCGAGAAAGCGGTGCTCGCCCAGCAGATGGCCCAGGCGGCCGAGTACCGCGGCGGCCACGCCGTTGCCGGAGGGTGTGGCGTCGTCGGCGAGCGGCTTGGGCCGCTGGATGAGCGTCTCGTGATCGTCCGCCGTGAAGAAGAAGCCGCCATCGGGCGCCTGAAAATGCCCGAGCACGACTTCGGCGAGTTCCAGTGCGAAGGCGAGATCGCCGTCGCGCCAGCGCACCTGCAGCAGTTCCAGTATGCCGTCGATGAGGAAGACATAGTCGTCGAGATAGGCGTTCAGGTGGGCCCGGCCGTCCTTGCAGGTCGCCAGCAGACGGCCGTCGCGCCACAGCGTCGCGCGGATGAAGTCCAGGGCACGCTCGGCAGAGACCGCATATTCCGGCCGATCCAGGTGCCGCGCGGCGATCGCCATGCCGCGGATCATGAGGCCGTTCCAGGCGGTGAGGATCTTCTCGTCGCGCCCGGGACGGACGCGCCGCTCGCGCGCCGCCAGCAGCGTGGCCCGCGCGGCGTCCAGGCGCCGCGTCACGTCCGCCTCGCTCGTGCCGGACTCGCGTGCGAGATCGGCCGCGTCGGCGAACACGTGCAGATGATGGCGGCCCTCGAAATTCGGCTCGCGGTCCAGGCCGAAGCGGCGGGCGAACAGATCGTAGTCCGTGCCGAGCAGGTCGCGGACCTCGGTGCGCGCCCAGACGTAGAAGCGTCCCTCTTCGCCTTCCGAGTCCGCATCCAGCGTCGAGTAGTAGCCCCCTTCCGGCGCCTGCATCTCCCGCATCACCCAGGCGGCGGTCTCGTCGGCGACGCGCGCGAACAGCGGGTCGCCGGTGGCGGCGTGCGCCTGCGCATACAGCGCCAGCAGCGGGCCGTTGTCGTAGAGCATCTTTTCGAAGTGCGGGATCACCCACCGGTCGTCGACCGAGTAGCGGCAGAAGCCGCCGCCCAGCTGGTCGTAGACGCCGCCGAGCGCCATGCGCTGCAGGGTGAAGGTGGCCATGTGCAGGGCGCGTTCGTCGGGCTGTCCCCCGTCGCGGGTCGCCGCCCAGTGGCGCAGCAGGCGCTCCAGGCTGGTCGGATGCGGAAACTTGGGGGCGCGGCCGAAGCCGCCGTGGGTGGCGTCGAACTGCTGCTCCAGCTGGTTGCGCGCGATGTCCAGCGGCCGCGCCGAGGGGCGGCCGGGCGCGTAGGCGGGTGCGGCGAGACTGTCCAGGGCCTGGAGCAGGGCGGTGTTCTGCTCGGCGATATCGGCCTGGCGTTCACGGTAGAAGCCGGCCACGCGCTGCATGAGATCGACGAAGCCGGGCAGGCCGTAGCGCGGCTCCTTCGGAAAGTAGGTGCCGCCGAAGAAGGGGATGCGGCCGTCGGGCGTCAGGAACATGGTCAGCGGCCAGCCGCCGTTGCGCTGCGTGAGCAGCGCGTGCGCGGTCTGGTAGATCTTGTCGATGTCCGGGCGCTCCTCGCGGTCGACCTTGATGTTCACGAACAGCGCGTTCATGACCGCGGCGACCTCCGGGTCCTCGAAGCACTCGTGGGCCATCACATGGCACCAGTGGCAGGCGGAGTAGCCCACCGAGAGCAGTATGGGCTTGTTTTCACGGGCCGCCTTGTCCAGCGCCTCCGGTCCCCAGGGGTACCAGTCCACGGGGTTGCCCGCGTGCTGGAGGAGGTAGGGGCTGGTCTCGCCGGCCAGATGGTTGCTATAGTCGCCGCCCTTGTTCATTGCGCCGCCGCGTGATTCCCGAGTGGGACCGTCAACTATAGCGGTTTCGCGGCGTGCTGTCTCCGCGGGTCGCCTTCAAAGCGTTACGTCACCATGGATCTTTCCGTCGTCGTTCCGGTCAGAAACGAGCAGGACAATATCCTGCCGCTGCTGGCCGAGATCGATGCGGCACTGAGCGGGCGCTACGACTACGAGGTGATCTACGTCGACGACGGCAGCACGGACGACACGCCGGCGGTCCTGAGCGCGGCGCGGGCCCGCTATCCGCGTCTGCGCGTGCTGCGCCATGCCCGGAGCTGCGGCCAGAGCACGGCCGTGCGCAGCGGCGTGAAGGCCGCGCGCGCGCCCTGGATCGCCACGCTCGACGGCGACGGCCAGAACGACCCGGCCGACATCCCGGGCCTCATGGCCGTGGCGCAGGCGCCGGACCGCCCGCCCGAACTGCGGCTGATCGCCGGCTGGCGCCGGACGCGCCGGGACAGCTGGGTCAAGCGCGTGTCGTCCAGGATCGCCAATGCCGTGCGCCGGACGCTGCTGAAGGACGCCACGCCCGATACCGGCTGCGGCCTGAAGGTCTTCGAGCGGGAGCTGTTTCTGGAGCTGCCATACTTCGACCATATGCACCGCTTCCTGCCGGCACTGGTGCTGCGGGCCGGCGGCCAGGTGCGTTCAGTCGAGGTGCGCCACCGGCACCGCGAACGCGGGGTGAGCAAGTACGGTGTGCACAACCGGTTGTGGGTCGGCATCGTCGATCTGATCGGTGTGAGCTGGCTGCAGCGGCGCGCCAGGCGGCCTCAGGTACACGAGGTCGAGTAGCGGGTGGGCCCGGCGGGATCCGGAATGCGGATTCCGGGGCGCATCGACGATGTATGGATTCTGAATCTGAGCCGACCGCCGCGCATGTCCGCCCCGAAGCCGCGCATTTTTCTCAGAGGCCTGCTGTTTCTCGTCAGCCTCGCCGTTCTGGCCATCGTATTCGAGGAGTCCCACCTCGCGTCGATGCTGGACAAGGCCTGGATCGATCACGAGGTGCGCGGCCGCGGGCTGAGCGGCGAGCTGCTGTTTCTCGCCATGGGCTCGTTCGCCATCGCCGTCGGGATCCCGCGGCAGGCGATCAGTTTTCTGGCGGGCTACGCCTTCGACCTCGCACTGGGCACGCTGCTGGGCGTGCTGGCGACCGTGGTCGGCTGCATCCTCACGTTCTACTATGCCCGCTGGTTCGGGCGCGCGCTGGTGGCCGCGCGCCTCTCCGGGCGCATCCGTCGCATCGACGCGTTCATCCGCGACAACACCTTCGGCATGACGCTGCTGATCCGCCTGCTGCCGGCCGGCAGCAATCTGGTCACCAATCTCGCCGCCGGCGTCACCCATGTGCGCGCGCTGCCTTTCGTGCTGGGTTCCGCCCTCGGCTATGTCCCGCAGACGCTGGTGTTCGCGCTGGCCGGCAGCGGCGTCGGCGTCGATCCGCTGTGGCGCATCACGCTGAGCGCCGCGCTGTTCCTCGTCTCCGGCATGCTGGGCATCCGTCTGTACCGCAGGTTCCGCCATGGCCGGCATCTGGATTCGCGGATGGAACACGAACTCGGTCTGGATGACTGAGGCGTGACCGGCATGACTCCGGCACCGTTTGTGCGCCACAATCCCCGGCCATGAATCCATCGACTCCCGTGCGCAATCCGGTCTGGCTGCTGCTCGTCGCCTGGGCGCTGCTGGTCGTCGTCGGACTGCTCACGCGGCCGCTGCTCCCGGTGGACGAGACGCGCTACGTCGGTGTCGCCTGGGAGATGTGGACGCGCGGCGATTTCCTGGTGCCCTATCTGAACGGCGAGGCCTACAGCCACAAGCCGCCGCTGCTGTTCTGGCTGATGCAGGCGGGCTGGGGGCTGTCCGGCGTCAACGATGTCTGGCCGCGGCTGGTCGCGCCGCTCGTCGGCCTCGGCTGTCTCGGTCTGACGGCGCTGCTCGCGCGGCGGCTGTGGCCGGCGCGGCCGCTGGCGGCCGCACTGGCGCCCTGGCTGCTGTTCGGTTGCGTGTTCTTTGCCGGTTTCTCGACGCTCACCCAGTTCGATCTGATCGTCGTGTTCTGCACGCTGCTCGGCATGCTGGGCCTGCAGCGCGCGGCGACGGGCGCGGGCAGCGGCTGGCTCGTGGTCGGGCTGGCCATCGGGCTGGGCGTGCTCAGCAAGGGCCCGGTGATCCTGCTGCATGTGCTGCCGGCGGCGCTGCTCGGCCGGCTATGGGTGGATCGCGCGCGCCTCAAGGGCTGGGCGTGCTGGTACGGCGGCTTGACGGCGGCAGTCCTGCTCGGCGCGGCCATCGCCCTGGCCTGGGCGCTGCCGGCGGCCCAGGCCGGCGGCCCGGATTACCAGCGCGCGATCTTCTGGGGACAGACCGCCGACCGCATGGTGGACTCGTTCGCGCACCGGCAGCCGTTCTGGTGGTATCTGCCGTGGCTGCCGGTCCTGCTGCTGCCCTGGACACTGTGGCCGCCGGTGTGGCACGCGCTGCGCGGCGGCATCGTCGCGGAACGCGCCGGCCGCTTCCTGCTGTGCTGGGCGCTGCCGGTGGTGGCCGCGCTGAGCCTGATCAGCGGTAAGCAGGTGAAGTATCTGCTGCCGATGTTCCCGGCGCTGGCACTGCTGGCGGCCGGCGCGCTGGCGCGTGTGCAGGAAGCCCCGGCGTCGGGAAAGCCACGGCGGCAGGGCCTGGCGGCGGCGCTGCTGGCGCTCCCGGCATTGCTGTTCGGGGCGGCCGCGCTGCGCGATCCGGGCGCCCGCGTGCATTGGGCCGCCGGCATCGAGCCCCTCTGGGGCCTGGCCTTCCTCGCGACGGCCGCGCTGTGGTGGCTGTGGCGGCCGGCCGGCCTCCCGGGCCGGGTGCAGGGGCTGGCGCTCGCGGGCGTCGCTCTGCTCGTCGGCCTGCATGTCTCGGTGCTGCGCGTGGCGGCTCCGGCCTACGATCTGCGGGCGTTCGCGGCGCGGCTCGCGGAACTGCAGGCGGCCGGCCATCCCGTCGCCCACGTCGGCAAGTATCACGGGCAGTTCCATTTCCCCGGCCGCCTGCGCGCACCGCTGGCGGTGATCGATCCGCCGGCGGTGGCGGACTGGGCGCGCGCCCATCCGGACGGTTATCTGGTGCTGTACTGCGATCAGATGCCGGGACCCTGCGCCGGCGGGGAATTGTTGCAGGATTACCGCGGCGACGCCGACGATCTGGCCCTGTGGGCCGCGGGAAAATGGCTGGCCGCGCAGTGATGCTACAATGCCCGGCCATCGACCGGAGCGCCCCGTGAAATCCACCGACGCCGCCATGCCTGCCGCACTCGCCCCGCTGCGGCTGAAGAAGAACGAGGAGCGCCGCCTGCGCGCCGGACACCTGTGGGTGTACAGCAACGAGGTCGACACCGCGCGCACGCCGCTGACCGCCTTCGCGCCCGGCCAGCCGGTGCTGATCGAGGCGGCCAACGGCAAGCCGCTCGGCACGGGCTACGTGAATCCGCATTCGCTGATCTGCGCGCGCCTGGTGAGCCGCGACCCCGGCCATGTGCTCGACCGCTCGCTGCTGGTGCACCGCCTGAACGTGGCGCTGTCCCTGCGCGAGCGCCTCTATCCGCAGCCCTGTTACCGGCTGGTGCACGGCGAGGGCGACGCCTTGCCGGGGCTGATCGTCGACCGCTACGGCGACGTGCTGGTCGCGCAGCTGACCACGGCCGGCATGGAGCAGGCGCGCGACGCGCTGATCGAGGCGCTGGAGAAGGTGCTGAAGCCCGCCGGCATCCTGCTGCGCAACGACAGCCCGGTGCGCGCCCTCGAAGGGCTGCACAACTACGTGGAGGTGCTCGGCACGGTGCCGCCGCAGGTGGATCTCGAGGAGAACGGCGCACGCTTCCGCGTCAGCGTGCAGGCCGGCCAGAAAACCGGCTGGTTCTACGACCAGCGTGAGAACCGCGCGCGCCTGGCCCGCTATGTGAAGGGCATGCGGGTACTGGACCTGTTCAGCTACGTGGGCGGCTGGGGCGTGCAGGCCGCGCTCGCCGGCGCGCGCGAGGTGCTGTGCGTGGACGCCTCGCAGGAGGCGCTGGCGCAGGTAGCGGCGAACGCGGGGCTCAACGGTGTGCAGGGCCGCGTGCGGACGCACAAGGGCGACGCCTTCGACGTGCTGCGCGAACTGCGCGAAGCGCGCGAGCATTTCGACGTGGTGGTGCTCGATCCGCCGGCCTTCATCAAGCGCAAGAAGGACGTCAAGGCCGGCATCGAGGCCTACCAGCGCATCAACCAGCAGGCCATGCAGGTGCTGGCGAAGGACGGTATCCTGGTGACCGCCTCCTGCTCCTACCATCTCGAGGCCGGGACGCTGCAGCAGGTGGTGCTGGCCGCCGCCCGGCACCTGGACCGCAGCGTGCAGATCCTGGAGCGTGGCCGTCAGGGTCCGGACCATCCGGCGCATGCCGCGATCCCCGAGACCGAATACCTCAAGGCGCTGTACTGCCGGGTGCTGCCGGCGTGAGTGCAGCGGATCGTTCATGGGATTTCAACCGCAAAGGGCGCAAAGGCGCGCGAAGAAAAACCTATATAGCCACGAAATCCACTAAACCCACGAAAAAGACTTGTGTTCACACGCATTAGCTTTCGTGGGTTTCGTGGATTTCGTGGCCATCATGTTTTCGATGTTCTTCGCGCGCCTTTGCGTCCTTTGCGGTAAAAGTGCTTGGTTTCCACAACAGCAGGCTGATTCGCGACAATGCTGACCTATCCCGACATCGATCCCGCCGCGCTGCGTATCGGCGACTTCGCGGTGCACTGGTACGGGCTGATGTACCTCATCGGCTTCGTCGGCGCATGGTGGCTGGGCGGCGTGCGCGCCCGGCGGCCGGACAGCGGCTGGCAGACGGAGGAGATCGGCGATCTGGTGTTCTATGCGGCGCTGGGCGTGATCCTCGGAGGGCGCATCGGCTATGCGCTGTTCTACAACTTCAGTCTTTTTCTCGGCGATCCGCTCATGCTGCTGCGGATCTGGGAGGGCGGCATGTCCTTCCACGGCGGGCTGCTCGGCGTGCTGCTGGCGATGTGGCTGTACGGCCGCAAGACGGGGCGCAGCTTCTTCCAGGTGACCGACTTCGTCGCGCCGCTGGTACCGATCGGTCTGGGCGCCGGGCGCATCGGCAATTTCATCAACGGCGAACTCTGGGGGCGGGTGTCCGACGCGCCCTGGGCGATGCGGCTGCCCTGCGCGCGCTTTCCCGAATACTGCGGCGGCGGCGTCGAGGGTTTCAGCGCGCCGCATCATCCGTCCATGCTCTATGAAGCCTTTCTCGAAGGCGTCGTGCTGTTCGTGATCCTGTGGGTGTATTCGCGCAAGCCGCGCCCGACCATGGCGGTATCAGGGCTGTTCCTGCTGTGTTACGGCGTGTTCCGCTTCGCCGTCGAATTCGTCCGCATGCCGGACGCGCACCTGGGCTATCTGGCGCTGGACTGGGTCACCATGGGGCAGGTACTGTCGGCACCGATGATCCTGTTCGGCCTCGTCCTGCTGGCGCTGAGCCGGCGCGACGGGCGTTGAGTGAAACCCATGATAGCCACGAAATCCACGAAACCCACGAAAATGCATGAATGCGGGTTTTCAACTCCGATACTTTCGCGGGTTTCGTGGATTTCGTGGCCATGAACGGATTGGACGGTCATTGAAGGCGATGTCATGAAGCAGTATCTCGATCTCATGCGCCATGTGCGCGAACACGGGGTGCGCAAGGAGGATCGCACCGGCACCGGCACACTGAGCGTGTTCGGTCATCAGATGCGCTTCGATCTGGCGCAGGGCTTCCCCGTGGTGACCACCAAGAAGCTGCACCTGCGCTCGATCATCCACGAACTGCTGTGGTTTCTGAAGGGCGATACCAACATCCGGTATCTGCGCGACAACGGCGTGAGCATCTGGGACGAGTGGGCCGATGAGAACGGCGACCTCGGTCCGGTGTACGGCGCGCAATGGCGGTCCTGGCCCGCTGCGGACGGCCGCCACATCGACCAGATCGCGCAGGTGCTCGATCAGCTGCGCAACAACCCGGATTCGCGGCGGATCATCGTCAGCGCCTGGAACGTCGGCGAGATCGACAGGATGGCTCTGCCACCGTGCCATGCCTTCTTCCAGTTCTATGTCGCCGAGGGACGGTTGTCCTGCCAGCTGTATCAGCGCAGCGCGGATATCTTCCTGGGCGTGCCGTTCAACATCGCGTCGTATGCACTGCTGACCATGATGATCGCCCAGGTCGTCGGCCTGAAGCCCGGCGAATTCGTGCATACGCTCGGCGACGCGCATCTGTATCTGAATCACCTGGAGCAGGCCGATCTGCAGCTGTCGCGCGAGCCCTATGCGCTGCCGACCATGCGCATCAATCCGGAGGTGAGGGATCTGTTCGCTTTCCGCTTCGAGGATTTCGAGCTGGTGGGTTATCAGCACCATCCGCACATCAAGGCGCCGGTGGCGGTATGAGCACGGCGGCGATCCCACGGTCTCCGCGGAGCGGGCGCTGATGCTGTCCATCGTCGTCGCCATGGACCGCAACCGGCTGATCGGCCGCGGCAACGCGCTGCCCTGGCGTCTGCCGGCCGATCTGAAGCACTTCAAGGCCGTGACCATGGGCAAGCCCATCCTCATGGGGCGCAGGACCTACGAGTCCATCGGCCGGCCGCTGCCGGGACGGACCAATATCGTCGTCAGCCGCGATCCGCACTATGCCGCGCCGGGCTGCACCGTCGTGCCAACGATCGACGCGGCCCTGGCGGCGGCCGCCGGCGCGCCCGAGATCATGCTCATCGGCGGCGCGCAACTCTACGCGGAACTGCTGCCGCGCACCCAGCGCATCTATCTGACGCGCATCGATGCCGCCTTCGAGGGCGATACCTGGTTCCCCGAGCTGGCGCCGGCGGACTGGCGGGAGCTCGAGCGCAGCGATCATGCGCCGGACGAGCACAATCCCTACCCGTACAGCTTCGTGCTGCTCGAACGCCGGGTTCCCGTCTAGATTCACGAACGCCCGTAGCGAGGCCGCCGGGCTAAGACAGGGCGCGCGAGGCGGCGGCGAGGACGCCGGTCGCCGAACGCAGGAACAGCAGCGCGATGGCGAAGCCGACGACGGCATCCGGCCAGACGGAGCGGGTGGCTTGGACGCCTGCCGCGGCGGCGAGCACGGCGACGTTGGCGACTATGTCGTTGCGTGAGCACAGCCAGACGGAGCGCATGTTCAGATCGTCCGACCGGTGCCGCCAGAGCAGGCCCAGGCACAGCGCGTTGGCGAGCAACGCGAGCAGCGCGATGGCGCCCATCGTCCGGTGGTGCGGGATCTGTGCCGAAACGATCCCGAGCACGGTTTCGGCGAGCACGAAGGCCCCGAAGGACCACATGAGGACGCCTTTGATCAGCGCCGCCCACGCCTTCCAGCGCGCGCCGCGGCCGACAGCGTACAGCGTGACGCCGTAGGCGAGCGCATCCCCCAGCATGTCGAGCGAATCGGCCAGCAGCGCACTCGATCCGGCAGCGAGGCCGGCCGTCAGTTCGACCGCGAACATCGCGGCGTTGATGCCGAGGACGGTCCTGAGGGTGGTCCGCTGGCGTCGTTCCAGTGCATCGAGCGTACAGCACTCCGGAGTGCGCGGGTCGGTCATGGGGCCGCATCCTCGGATGCCGGCAGGGCCGGTCGGGGCGCCGCTGCGGAGGCCGCATCGGACCCCGTTGCGGCGGAACACCGGCGATCGCCTTGCCTGGCGCTACATCGGCACCACCTCCGGGCCCGGCAACGCGCGCTTCCGATACAGGCCGGGGTCTATTCCATGCGATCTGAGCTTCTGGTGGACGGCCCGCGGGGTGATGCCCATTTCCCTCGCCGCCGCCGATACGTTTCCTTCGCAGCGGAGCAGCGCTTCCCGCAGGACCTTGCATTCGATCTCCATGGCGGCGCGCTTCTTCATGCTGCGCAGCACGGTTTCGTCCTGCATGCCCTCCGGCATGCCTCCGAGTTCATCCGTGCCGATGATGATGTCCTCGATGACAGGGCCTTCGGCAAACAGGAACGACCGCTCCAGGACGTTTTCCAGTTCGCGCACGTTGCCCGGCCACTCGTACATCATGGCGCGGATCCAGGAGCGTTCGCTGAGCGTCTTGGCCGGCGCGCCGTACTTCGCCGCGAGCTTGCGCAGGATATGGTCGATCAGTGTGGATGCGTCGTCCCGCCGTTCCCGCAGCGGCGGGATATGGATGGGCACCACGTTCAGGCGATAGTAGAGGTCCTGACGGAATTTGCCCGATTTGACCATCCCGTCGAGGCCGCGGTTGGCGGCGGCGATGATCCGCACATCGGAATGCAATACCTGCTTTCCGCCGACGCGCTCGTATTCCCCCTCCTGCAGGACGCGCAGCAGCCGGGCCTGAGCCAGCAGCGGCAGCGAGTCGATCTCGTCCAGGAACAGCGTGCTTTTCTCGGCGCGCTCGAACACGCCGTGATGGACCTGGTAGGCGCCGGTGAACGCACCTTTCTCGTGACCGAACAGCTGACTCTCCACCAGGTTCTCGGGAATCGCCCCGCAGTTGATCGCGACGAACTCGCGTGATGCGCGCGGGCTGAGCGCATGCACCGCGCGCGCGATGATTTCCTTGCCGACCCCGGTCTCGCCCCAGATCAGCACGGCCGCCGTCGTCGGCGCGACGCGTTCGGCGGCTTCGAGCGCGCGCCGCATCGCCATCGATTCGGCGACGATCTTCGGCATCGCATAAGCCGAGGGCGCCTTGTCCTGATTGGAATGGCACCAGGCCTGCCGCATCTTCTCTTCCACCCGCACCACGGTCTCCCGCGCGGCGGAGCGCGCGATGATCATGTCGCCCTCGACGTGGTATTCGTCGCCGTCGCGTCCGGCGGCCTTGTTCCGGTCGAGGTAGATGCAGACCTCGCAGCCGCCATCATTGGTGGCGATCCGCTTCTTGAGTTCGACCTTCGCATAGCCGAAATTCCGGGCCGCGATGCCGCCGAATACGCTGGACGTCATGCGGCAGAGTTCCGGTGCCTCCTTGACGGCATCGCCGAAGGGGCAGCGGGTGTTGATGACCCGCACGATCCCGGCCTCGCCGGAGGCACGCGAGAAGTTGCCCCCGATCTGGTTCTTGAGGGAGACGATGATGTCCGCGTACTGATCCGCCGACAGGTTCCCCCTGAGTCCGGCCTGTTCACGGCAGGCCTGTTCGAAACATCCGCTCGCGCTGAGGCCCAGGTGTTCGATGAGATTGAGGCGGTTCCCGCAGGTGGAGCACCCCTGCTGGCCGGCGATCTTCACGCTCTGGATGGCAAAACTCTGCAGGAAGGCAAGTGCATCCAGTTTGGATGGGGGTTTCGTGTGCATGGTCGATCCTCCGCCTCGTGTCCTGAGTACGCCGCATGCGCCGGGGCGCGGTGCCGTCGGTATCGGCCGGCTGCGAGCCTCACGGGCAACATATGTGCCAGTGCGATGAGTATAGTGCGGCCGGAAAAGACGCCGGTCCGACAACGACTTGGGAGGTGTGCCGGCCCGGGTGCGAAGGCCGCGCGACAGCGTGCTGCGCGTCGCCGGTGGAGATCCGCAGGCAATCAATCAGATAGGGAGGGAAGTATCGTTTCGCGGTAAGAACCGCACCTTCCTGTGCCGCTCAAAAACGGTCAGTGGCCGCCATGTGCGCCGAGGGTCACGCGGGTCTGCAGCCAGAGCGAGCGGGCCCGGCCGCCCGCCAGGTGATCGGCCGCATCGTGGTTGTATTGCAGACCCAAGGTCAGAACCCTCGTGGGCTTCCATGTGAGGTTCAGGCTCGCGCGGATCCGCTCGTCGCGTTGCGGATCGGTCCGGTGGTCGCCGCCGTCGGCGTCGGCATATTCGAACCGCATGCCTGCGATCCACTTCGGCCGGTATGCCCACAGCCAGTGGCTGACCATGCCCCAGTCCCCGAGCACTTCGTGGGAGGGGTCGCCGGGATCGCCCGCTTCGTACCGACGGGCCAGCAATTCGATGTCCCAGTGTGCGGTGCGTGGCGTCGCGCCCCAGGACATCGAGAGGTCGGTGCCGACGATGGTGGTCCGGGTGCTCGAGCCGCTCGCATTGGGGCCGGTGACCGCGGAGAGGCCGAGTTCCCATGACGGCCGGTCCGGTCCGCACCCGCACATCGTCCATCGCGCGTGATACAGCAGGTCGCCCGCCGAGTCGATGTCGCGCCCGGTCAGGGCATGTCCGGCGATCGTCTCGTCCGGTTCGGCGAGAAAGCTGCTTGCCGTCTCGCCCCTGGAGTCCTGTATGCCGACGATGACCGTCGCCGCCCCGTCGGCCGCGAGGGGCCAAAGCAGCCGCACACCCTCGTTGCTCAGTTGATCCTCGCCGAACAGACGCGTGAGGATGATCGCCTTGTCCACGAAATCGGCATCCTCGAAATGCTGTGCGTTGAGCCGCCCGACTTCCGTGAAGAATCGGCCCGCCTTCCATTCAACGCGCCGCCCGCCGCCACCGATCAGCGCGTAGGCCTCTTCGATCTCGGCGGAACCGCGCTCGCCCGGCGCCGCCCGTTCCATGATGCTGCCGTGTACTTCCACGGCGGGCGCGGGACGCCATCGTCCGGAAAGGGTCAGGAGGTGAAGCGGGATACCGTTTCGATTCGGTTCATGCGCACCGGCCTGAAGTTCGGCCAGGGCCTCGTTCCCGACGCTGGATGTTCCGATCGCACCGATATAGGCCAGTCCGAGATCGAACGCGGGCTCCTCCTGGCCGGACAGATCGGGATGTCCTTCGGCGGCTGCGCCGGGATGTCCATCCAAACGCGCGAAGAATTCCTGTCCGGAATCTGTCGGTGCTCCGATGTCCTGGCGGACGACGGCCGCTTCGGCGAGATCCACGATGAAGCCCGGCTGGCAGACCGTACTCAGCAGAAGGGCGGAAGCCGTGGCCGCCGCGCGGCAATGGCGACAGAGACATATGAACGCGGCGGGACCGGTGGTTCCCGTTGCGGCCACGCGCGCTTCGGGGCAGCCGGCGATGCGGCAGCACGCCGGTATTTCCGATGCCGCCCGCAGGGACGGGCGCGACGCATCGGTGGCTGTCTCCCGGGGCGGCCTCGCCGAAGGACGCGCGTGCCTTCCGGCAGGCGTGTTCACCGCGCGTGCCGTGCGCACACCCGGCAGGTCCGGCAGTAATGGAGGTTGAGCAGATGTGCGACCACCATCGCGGTACCGCCGGCTATGGTCGCCGCCGCCTCCAGGGATTCCACGGATGGAAAGCCGGGCAGCAGGGCCGGCATCCATATCAGTACGACGCCGGCCATGCCCAGCGCCAACACCTGCCGGCGTCGGTGCAGCCTGTAGCCGGGCACGAACGCGAGAAGCGCGAACGACAGTATCGCCAGGGCCAGGACGCGGTGAGTGGCGCCCTCGGTGGCGGCGATGACCGGCAGGGCCACGGCCAGGAACGGGCTCGCGACGCAATGGGCGACGCACAGCGTCGACGCGGTCATGCCCACGCGGTCCCAGGTCGCGTCGAGCCCCGGGTTGCGGATTGCGGATGTCATGGCGGGCGGCTCCTCGTGTTCCTTCAGGGGTACCGAAACGATCGGATATGGTTCAGTCAAGGGATCCGTCTCTCAAGGGCAGCACCGGCATCCTCTGCCGCATTCGGGCAGCGAGCGGGCGGCCGCTTCCCTCCCTGACGCAGCGGTGCCGTGCATCACCGGCGCACGCAGGATCACCCGGCGGGCCGGTGCGGCGCAGCGCGGACAGTCCGGATGCGGCGCCGAGATGGGCTGCACGACCTCGAAGACGGCGGCGCAGGCGGTACAGCGGTAGTCGTATGTCGGCATGGTTCGGGCACCTGGTCTCTCGGGCGCGCCGGGGTGCCGTATCGCGGTACCCCGGTCGCGGGCGGTGATCCCGCCGCGTCACTATGCCGACCACCGCGCCGGCTGCCGTCCTTTCACTTTCATGGACTCGGCGGTCGCCTGCGTTACCGAGCGGTTGGGGGCCTTCGCATTCGGCGCCCGGAGGCGTCGGAACTCGGTTTCCCAGATCCACCCGCTGATGGTGATGTCCTTGGGGATGAGAGGATGGTTCCGGAATGCTTCGACGGTGCGCATGCATGTCACGTCGACGTCATCCATCATTCCGATCCATTTCGCGAACGCGCCCTTGTCCAGCTTCTGCTCCGGGAGGGTCGGATCGAGCACGACGTTGTCGACGTCGATGCCCTTCTGGCGCAGCGCCTTTTCGAGATCGTTGCCGTTGGCGGACAGCATGCCGCAGCCCGTATGCTGCAGGACGACGATCTCCTTCGTGCCGAAGAAATTGATCGTCAGCATCGCCGAGCGCACCGCATCGTCGGTGACGATGCCGCCGGCGTTTCGGAAGAGATGGGCGTCGCCGCCGCCCACCGGCCCGTCGGCGCGGATGCCGAGTGCCTCGTCGACCGGAAGCCGTTCATCCATGCATGCCAATACCCATAGCCGGCGCATGTTGGGTCCTTCCGCGCCGTATTGGCGCCGGATTTCCCATCGCTCGCGCTCCTGGACGGATTTCTCGAGTTGCTCTTTCAACGTGGTCATCGTGTGTCTCCAAAGAGGGGTGGGCTGTGGAGGAAGCTGCGAGAGGCGTAATGCTTCCATTCGCACAATTGCACTTGCCGTGCCACTACCGGATCTCTTTAGATGTGCGGGACTTGCGATGCCGGCGCGTCGCGCCCGCGCAGGGCCGCTGCGCAGGTTCGGCGCGGTGCCGTCGTCAAGTTGCCGTGCGGCGTGGACAAACACGGTGAGACGCGGATATTCCGTGAGGGAAGCGGAGCTTCGCGGCGCCGATCGATCGCGAGTCGCCGCACGTCGCCCCTGCGCGGCCATCCACCGGCCGCCGGTACCGGGAATTTACGGTTCGCCGCGTGAATTATGCGTGCGGCCAGGAACTCCCGGTCGGACAGCGAATACGGTAGCGGTCCGGCGGAACCTCTGAAGTGATGCTTCGCCACCGCCGCGACGGAGAACGCGCAGGCCGCTGTTTTCCCGATGGCGCTGAGCCTGGCACGAAGCCTGCTGGACGGCATCGGCCGCTTGTTCATGGACCTCGCCGCAC
Source organism: Gammaproteobacteria bacterium (assembly GCA_032907525.1). Classification (GTDB taxonomy): domain Bacteria; phylum Pseudomonadota; class Gammaproteobacteria; order Thiohalobacterales; family Thiohalobacteraceae; genus JAHJQQ01. The sequence goes on along the minus strand of JAJJPM010000188.1, from coordinate 12,976 downwards.
GCACATCCTTGAACACGGCGGCACCCGATTCCCGAGTGGGGCGCAGAGATGGACGGTGTGGCGACGGGAAGCATGCGCATGGTGGTGATCTCCGATACGCGCGAACGACTGCAGATGGCTGCCATGGTGGCCTCGGTGGCTGCAGTGAACGGGAGCGAGGTGGTCGTGTTCGTGTCGATGAATGCATTGCCGTTCTTTCTCAGGACCGCGTCCGCCATCCCTCCGGCCGAAGGGATGGCCGGCCAACTGCTTGAGCGCAAGCATGCGCCGCCGTTCAAGCAGCTCTTCGCGCAGGCGGTGGAGGTTGGTGACGCCCGCATCCATCCCTGTATGATGGCGATGGAGATGCTCGGGATGAGCCGCGAGATGCTGGAGCCGTTTCTCGGCGAGCCCATGGATCTCGCGAAATTCCTGGCCGACGGGGTTGGGAGCCAGACCTGGCTGTTCTGAGCCGCATCACTCACCGGCCGCATATATGCTGGCAGTGCGCACGGGCGCCCGGATGGCGCCTCGGGTCCCAGCACCGCTGTGCGCGCCCTCGCGCCGCGTACCCCGAAAAGGTTCTAGAATCAGACTGTGACCCACCCTGGCAGCGTTCAGCGCGGATTCAGGTCGCTGGCGCATACTGATCGACAACAACAGACATGATTTCGGATGTGACACTAGACAAGGAGAAACAGACATGCGACGCGGAGCTTTCAATCGTGTTGCGGTAGCGGCCGCCGCGCTTGTGGTTGCCGTACCGCTGGTGGCCACGGCCGCCGGTCCGGGTGGCGCCCAGGGTCAGGGTCAGGGGCTGGAACGTGCCCGCGAGGTGACCGAGCAGGCCCAGGAACGCTACGAGGAACGCGAGCAGATGCGCGACCGGGCCCGCGATGGCTCGGGTGAGGGCGCCTACAAGGAGAAGGCGAAGGAAAAGCAGAAGGGCGACCGCGATGCCGACGGTGATCGTGACCGCGACCAGGACCGGGATCAGGACCGGGTCCGCGAGCACCGCGATGACGACCAGGGGCAGGGCGCGGGCGAGCAGACCCGCAAGCGCTGGTGGTGGCCGTTTGGCGGCGACTGATCGACAGCCCGGACCGGGGAGCGAGTGATCGTGCCGGACGCCGCGGGGCGCGGCGTCCGGTGTCTTCAGTCGTGTTCTGGAACGCGGGCGCCGGGACAGGGAATGCGGGTCCGGTGCGGCGCGCCGTCCAGGCGCAATGCGGTGAGCTGTCCGCCCCATAGGCAGCCGCTGTCCAACGGGAAGATCCCGGGATCGTCGCGATCGCCGAGGGTCGACCAGTGTCCGAAGACGATCCTGAGCGGCCGGCTGCGCCGCTGCGGGATTTCGAACCACGGCCGGTAACCTGCCGGCTGGCTGCCGGGCGCACCTTTGAAGGCGAGTCCCAGCCGTCCGTCCGTATCGCAATAGCGCAGCCGCGTGAAGCAGTTGGTGATGAACCGCAGGCGTTCCCAGCCCCGCAGATCGTCCGCCCACAGGTCGGGTTCGTTGCCGTACATGTGCGCGAAATAATCCGCGTAGCCGTCCCCCCTCAATACCGTTTCGACCTCCCGGGCGCAGGCCTGCGCCAGCTCCAGATCCCACTGCGGTGGCAGCCCGGCATGGATCAGGGTGTAGCCCAGTGCCGCATCGTGGTGCAGCAGAGGCTGCCTGCGCAACCAGTCGAGCAGTTCCGCACGATCGGGTGCGTCCAGGACGGGATGCAGAGTGTCTTTCGGCCTGACACGCGCTGGATCGCAGGCGGCGGCGAGCAGGTGCAGATCGTGATTGCCCAGGACGGTGATTGCAGACGCGCCGAGGCTGCGCACGAAGCGCAGGGTTTCCAGCGACTGAGGGCCGCGGTTGACGAGATCGCCGGCGAACCACAGCCGATCCGAGGCGGGGTCGAAACGCAGCTTGGTCAGGAGACGGTCCAGTTCGTGGAAGCAACCCTGGACGTCGCCGATGGCGTAGACAGCCATGGGGCGGCGTCAGTGCAGCACGCGCGGCACCGACAGGGTGAACGCCGGGATCTCGGCGTCGAACTCCACGCCATCGTCGGCGATCATCTGATAGCTGCCACGCATGGAGCCGACCGCGGTTTCGATCACGGTGCCGCTCGTGTACTGGAAGGATTCGCCCGGCCGCAGGTGGGGCTGTTCGCCCACCACGCCTTCGCCGCGTACCTCCTGGATCTTGCCGTTGCTGTCGGTGATGATCCAATGGCGGCTCAGCAGCTTCGCGGGGACGTCGCCGGTGTTGCGGATGGTCACCGTATAGGCGAATACGTAGCGCTGGCTCTCGGGGACGGACTGCGCCTCCACGTACATCGACTCCACGCTGACTTCAACGGCGTAGTTCGGCGATTGGCCCATCACGCACCTGCTGATCGACTTGAGGGGCGGCTAGGATACGCCGGGAACGGTCGCGGTTTCAAAATTCCTCAGGCCCCCCGCGCAATCTGGTCCGATACCGGACGCGCGGCGCACAGCGCGGCGCCCAGCAGCCCCGGCGCAGGGTGTGCGACGACGTGCACCGGTATGCGCCTCAGCAGCGGTTCCATGCGCCCCTTTGCGAGAAAGGCCCGCATGAACTCGCCGTTCTGCAGGGCCGGCAGGATCTTCGGTGCGATGCCGCCTGCGACGAACAGGCCGCCGAACGGCAGGCAGGCGAGCGCGAGGTTGCCCGCCTGTGCGCCGTAGATGAGCACGAACTCCCGCAATGCCTCGACGGCGATGGGGTCCGTGCCGGCCAGGGCTGCCCGGCTCACCGCCGCGGCGGGGTCGCCCGGGGGCACCGGAGCGGTCGAGCCGGTACGATCCCGATGCAGGAACTCATGAATGTGCACCAGGCCGGCCCCCGACACCAGGCGCTCATAGGAGACATGGCCGTGGCGTGCCTGAAGATCGCGCAGCAGGGCCGATTGCAAATCGGTCTGCGGGGCGAAATCGACATGGCCGCCCTCGGTCGCGATGACGTCATAGCCGCCGGCGCACGGCATCAGCAGGGCCTGGCCGAGACCGGTGCCCGCGCCCAGCACGGCGCGCAGCGCGCCCGGCTGGGGGTCGCCAGCCTGCAGGGTGATCAGATCCTCGGCCCGCAGGGCGGCGATGCCGTGTCCGACCGCCTCGAAATCGTTGATGATCAGCAGGGCGTCCATGCCCAGGTGCGCGGCGAGCACGCGGCTGTCGAGGGTCCAGGGGAGGTTGGTGACCCGTGCGCTCTGGCCCCCTGAGTGACGGCTGACCGGACCGGCCACGGCGATGCAGGCGCGTCGGGGACGCTGCCCGGTCGCGTCCAGAAAGTCCCGGAGAATCGACGTCAGATCCGGATGGGCGGCGCTGACGTAGTGCCGCTCGTGGACGGTGCGGGGCATGCCGTCGGCGATCTCGGCGAGCTGCACGCGCGTGTGCGTGCCGCCGACATCGGCCGCCATGATCAGGGCTGGCTTCATCTCAAAAACCGCATCCGCCACGGAATCACACGGAAGAACGCTGACGAGATCATACGCTTCACACTATGGCCCTTTTTACCCGCCGGGTGCCGTGCCGGGGGTTCACGACGCTGTTTCGTTTCGGCACCTGCCGTGTGCTTCCGTGGACGAAATGCGTTTTTTTCGGCTTCATGAGGCAAGATTCCCGCCCGCGGCGCGGTCCAGATGCCATTCGACGGCGCCGCCGGGTTCGATGCGTTCCACCGGTAATCGGGCGGCATCCGCTGCGGATGGTCCGCAGATGCGCGCCATGATGGCCGCCTTGCCGGCGCCCGCCACCAGAAACAGCAGGTGGCGCGCGGCGTTCAATACCGGATAAGTCAGCGACAGTCTCCAGCTGTCCAGATGCGTCGCATGCACGGCCGCGACGCTGTGCGCCCTGTCATCGAGGATCTCCGTGCCCGGAAACAGCGAGCAGGTGTGACCGTCCGTTCCGAGACCGAGCAGGATGAGATCGAACACCGGCATCCCGGCGGCGTCCTGTGGCAGGTGTGTCGCCAGCAGCCGGGCGTACGCCTGCGCATCCGCCTCGATATGGGCCGGGTCGGCGGCCATCCGGTGCACCTGTGTGGCGGGCGTCGGGACATGGTCTATGAGCGTTTCGCGGGCCATGCGGAAATTGCTGTCGGGATGGTCCGGCGGCACGGCACGCTCGTCGCCGAAATACAGGTGTACTCGCCCCCAGTCCAGCCGCGCCTGTCGTTCGGGCTGGGCCAGCGCCCGGTAGAGATGCCGCGGTGTCGTGCCGCCGGAGAGTGCCAGATGGAAGGCGCCGTGCCGCGCCATGGCGTCAGCGCCGATGGCGATCACGCGCTCGGCGGCGATCTCGGCGAGACGTGCGACGTCCGGATGGACGTAGAGCGGATGGTCGCAGATCCTGTGTTGCAGTGACATGACGGCGCTGCCGGCAGAGCGTTTCGCGCTATGTTGGCACGCGAGTCACCGGATGGCGAGGCCCTCAGCCGTTCGTGCCCGACAGCCGGGCCGTCTTCTCCGCGATGGACTGCAGCAGATTGTGATAGGACGCGGCAAAGGCGGCAACGCCGTCTTCTTCGAGCTGGCGTGTAACGGCATCCAGGCTGATGCCCAGCGCCTCCAGTTCCTTCAGGACATGCTCGGCCTGCGCCGGATCGGCGGGCAGCGTCTGCGCGACCTTGCCATGGTCGTTGAACGCCGCGAGGGTTTCCGGCGGAAGCGTGTTGACAGTGTCCGCGCCGATCAGCGGTTCGACATACAGCAGGTCGCTGTAGGCCGGGTTCTTGGTGCTGGTGCTGGCCCACAGCAGACGCTGGACATGGGCGCCTGCTGAGGCGAGCATGCCGAAGCGCTCGCTGCCGAAGATCGCCCGGAAGCGCCGGTAGGCAAGGCGCGCATTGGCGACGGCGACCTGGCCGAGCAGCGCCTGTGCCCGCGCGGCGCGTGCGGGTTCCGCCTGGGCGATGATCGATTGCAGCTGCCGGTCGACGAGGCCGTCGACGCGGCTGACGAAGAAGCTGGCGACCGATTGGATTCTGTGCAGCGGCTGGCCGCGGCGCAGCCGGGATTCCAGACCGAGCAGATAGGCATCCGCGATCTGCTCATAGCGTGCGATCGAGAACAGCAGCGTCGCATTGACATTGACGCCGCGATCAGTGAGCGTCTCGACCGCGCGCAGCGCCTGGCGGGTGGCGGGTACCTTGATCATCACGTTCGGTCGGTCGACGCGCCGGAACAATGCCTCGGCCTCGTCGATGGTCGCCTCGGTGTCATAGGCGAGATCCGGTGACACTTCCAGGCTGACCCAGCCGTCACGTCCTTCGCTGGTGCGGTGCAGGTCGGCGAACAGATCGGCGGCTTCGCGGATGTCGCCGATCGCCAGATCGTAGAAGATGTCCTGGGCCGATGCCTGAGGGCGTTGCCGGCGGGCGGATGACAGGGCCTCGTCGTATTCCCGGCCGGCGGCGATGGCCTTCTCGAAGATGCTCGGGTTGCTGGTCAGTCCTGCGAGGCACTGATCGGAGATCATCCGGGCGATGGCGCCCGAGCGCAGCAGCTCGCGCCGGATGTTGTCGTACCAGATCGTCTGGCCAAGCGCCTGGACCGCACATGAGGCCGGTGTCGTCATGGATCCCTCCTGGAAATGATGGTGTCGGGCGTCGGCATCCTGCCGCAGGTAACAACGGACTATATTGAGAGTAGACCAGTCCATTGCATTCGACCGGGGGGAATCATCCAATGTTCCCGTGCGGATGCGGTGGATCGGCGGACGAGTCAGGCGATCGGAGGTGTCACATGTATCTCAAGCACGTGTCCAGCGGTGACCTGGTGGAGGTCCTGAATCTCCCGGATCTGTTCGATCCATTCCAGGACAGCGTCCAGGGGCGGATCCATGCAGGTGAGGAACTGCAGGATCCGGCTGCATTCGCCAAAGGCGATCTGGTCTTCCCATCGGGCGAGGCCTTGCCTCGCTGCTGGTGGGACGCCGGTTATCGCAGCCAGGCGGCTGTCCGGTAATGCCCTGAGGTTTCTCTGATTTCTACGTTTTTGAGGGAGCTCTGATCGATTCGTTCTCAGCGCACCTATAACTCAGAATTTACTCAATAAAATCATTCTGTTGTGTAGCGCCCCGAGGGCCGGCCAGCCGCGGTCGCCGGCTGGCTTTCTCTGTCCGCGTTTTCCGCCGGGCATTCCGTTTCGCAAAATGTGAACCCGTTTCCCTTTTGGATTGAAGGAGATCGGCGCGCGGCCGTTAAGACCAGGGCAGGCGCCTGTCCTGGTTCCCCGCCCCCTCGGCGGAAGGTCCGGGGCCTGCAAGGCAAATCACCCGGAACTCCGTCCGGAATCGGCCATCGGAAGACTCGATATGAAATACCGCAGCCACCGTATGCGCAAACCCGATCCGCTGATGCTGTTGGCGCTGATCGTGGGTTTGGGCGTGGTGGTGACGACCGCCGCTCAGGCGGCCGGGCCCGAGGAGCGGGCCGCGCGGGTGGATGGCATCTATGCCGCCGGGACCCGTCTGGTGCTGGATTCGCACAAGGGCCTGGCGGAACGCATCGCGCCGCACTGGCTGAACAACCTGCTTGAGCGCCCGGCCCTGCGGGAGCTGATCGAGAAGCGCGGCGGGGCGGGGCGGCCGTTCGGGGCCAAGGGTCCGGAATTCACTCTGAGCCTGCGTCCCACTCTGAAGCTGTCGGCGGAAGGGAGCGGCGACTCCGGCATCGGCGGCGTCCCGGAACGGCGCCCGGATCTGTACATCAGCCTCACCAGCCGCTGGTAGTCGTGCGGTTGTCCCCGGGCGTCCTGCCAGGACTTTTCCGGGATCCCCTTCAACCCGGGGCGCGGATGCGCACCGCCAGCACATCGCAGCCTGCGCCGTGGAGCACGGCATTGGCGGTCGATCCCAGCAGCCGGCTGATCCCGTGCCGCCCATGGCTGCCGATCACGATCAGATCCGCGCCCTGTGTCTCGGCGATGCGTACGATCTCCTGCTTGGTGGCGCCCAGTTCCACCCACTGATCTACCGGCCCGCCGACATCGACGTCCGCGGCCATTGTCGCCAGCCTGCGCTTGGCAGCCTCGACCATCTGCGCCTCCAACTGCACGTCCTGCGGCAACACCAGCTCGCTGGCCAGATCGAACTGCAGGAACTCCACGACATGCACCAGGCTGAGCCGGGCCCCCATGGCGCGGGCCAGCGCGGCGGCGCGGCCGAGCACCTGGCCGCTGTCGCTGCCGAAATCGACAGCGGCCAGGATGTGTCGATAGTTCCCCATGGCGGTTCCCCCTCGTGGTGTGCGTGGAATCAGTATATACGTGGGGTTGCGAGGGCGGGGCGGCTTGATGCAGCGCGACAGACCTGAACAGCACCTTGATTTATCATAAAAACTTCATTTCAGCCACGGAAACACACGGAAGATGCCGAAATGAAACCGCGTCGCGAGGCGTCGGCCCGGTGCCCGACGGGTGGGCCGTGCTGTTGGGCGAAGCCCGTGATCCTGTCTGTGTGTTTCCGTGTGTTTCCGTGTGCTTCCGTGGCCAATGCGGTTTTTGGATCGATCCGAGTTTCTTTAAGAGGAGGCGGCGTTCGCCAGCCGCGCGAAGGCCGCCAGGTCCAGTTGTTCGGCGCGGACCTGCGGATCGATGCCGGCGGCCGTGATGGCATCCGCGTCCAGCAAACCCTTGAGCGTGTTGCGCAGGGTCTTGCGCCGCTGCGAGAATGCCTGCCGCACCAGCACCGCGAAACGCTGCTCGTCCCGCACGGCCACCGGCGGCACGGCATGCGGGACGAGGCGCACGAAGGCCGATTCGACCTTTGGCGGGGGGCGGAAGGCGCCGGGCCCGATGTTGAACAGCGGCGTCACCGCGCAGCGATACTGCAGCATCACCGACAGACGGCCGTAGGCCTCGCTGCCCGCTGCCGCCGCCATGCGCTCGACGACCTCCTTCTGCAGCATGAAGTGCATGTCGGCGATGCAGGCCGCCTGGTCCAGCAGGTGGAACAGCAGCGGCGTCGAGATGTTGTAGGGAAGGTTGCCGACGATGCGCAGCCGTTCGTCGCCCCGGCGCAGTCCGCAGAAATCCAGACGCAGGGCATCGCGGCTGTGCAGGATCAGTTCTCCCGTGCCGGCCGCAGCCTCCCGCAGCGGCTCGAGCAGGTCCCGGTCCAGTTCGACCGCCTGCAGCCGGCCGCAGGCCGCCAGCAGCGGGAGGGTGATCGCGCCCTGGCCGGGGCCGATCTCGACGATGTCCTGGCCGGGACGCGGGTCGATGGCGGCGACGATGCGCTCGATGACGCCGCGGTCGTGGAGGAAATTCTGGCCGAAGCGTTTGCGCGGTGTGTGCGCCATGTGCGTGTCTAGGTGGTGGCCGCGCGGCCGACCATGGCCAGCGCCACGTCGATGGCGGTGCGCAGGCTGCCGGCGTCGATCCGGCCGGTGCCGGCGAGATCCAGCGCCGTGCCGTGATCGACCGAGGTGCGGACGATGGGCAGACCGAGCGTGACGTTCACTGCACGCCCGAAACCCTTGTATTTCAGCACGGGCAGGCCCTGATCGTGGTACATGGCGAGCACCGCGTCGGCATGCTCCAGATATTTCGGCGTGAACAGCGTATCGGCCGGGAGCGGGCCGAAGAGCTCCGCATCGCCGCCGCGCAGCGACTCCAGCACGGGCTCGATGACATCGATCTCCTCGCGTCCGAGGTGCCCGCTCTCGCCGGCGTGCGGGTTCAGTCCGCAGACCAGGATGCGCGGACGCGCGATGCCGAAGCGGGTGCGCAGGTCCGCGACGAGTATCCGCAGTGTCGCGCTCAGGTCGTCGCGGGTGATGGCGGCGCTGACCGCCGACAGTGGCAGGTGCGTGGTGGCCAGCGCCACGCGCAGCCCCTCCGTTGCCAGCATCATGACGACGCGGACGTTGCCGCAGCGTTCGGCGAGGTATTCGGTGTGGCCGGTGAAGGGTATGCCGGCATCGTTGATGACGCCCTTGTGGACCGGGCCGGTCACCAGGGCGTCGAACACCCCCGCACGGCAGCCGTCGACGGCGTGATCGAGGCATTCGAGCACATAGCGGGCGTTCGCGGGATCCGGCCGGCCGGGGGCGACGGCGGCTGCCAGCGGCACAGGGAGCACCCGCAGCCGTCCGGCGCGCTGCGGTTCGGGGGAACGGTCAGGGTCGAACGTCTGGAAGGCGACGGTGAACCCCAGGCGCCGCGCACGGTCCTCGAGCAGATCGGGATCGGCGGCGACCACCACGTCGGCGGAAAGGTCGGAGGCGGCCAGCATGAGGCACAGGTCGGGGCCGATGCCGGCGGGCTCACCCGCGGTGACTACGATGCGCGCAGTGCCGCGTACGGACGCGACGCTCATCGCCGTGCCGGCCGCGCCGGCTCACTCTTCGGTGCGGTATTCGACATAGGCCTCGTCGCGCAGACGGCGGATCCACAGGGCCAGCTCTTCGTCCAGCTTGCGCTTGCGGATCATTTCGCGCGCCTTGTTGCGCTTGAACTCGTCCGTGCTGTCGTGGTCGCGGCGTCCCAGGACCTGAATGATGTGCAGACCGAAGCGCGTCTCTACGACGTCGCTGACCTCGTTCGGCTGCAGACGGTTCATGGCCTCCTCGAAGCGGGGCACCAGATCGCCGGGACTCACCCAGCCCAGATCGCCGCCCTTGGAGGCGGACACCTTGTCCTTGGAGTGGGAGCGCGCCAGCGCGGCGAAGTCTTCGCCGCCGATGATGCGTTCGCGCAGCTGTTCGAGCCGCAGACGCACCTCGGTCTCCGACATCAGCTCGTCGGGCTGCAGCAGGATATGCCGCACGTGCGTCTGGGTGATGACGTGCCGGTCGTCGCCGCGCGTCTCGATGAGTTTGACGATGTGGAAGCCGCCCGTGCCGCGGATCGGATCGGTGATGTCGCCCGGCCGCATCCCGTGCACGGATTCGGCGAGCAGCGTCGGCAGTTGGCCCGCCTTGCGCCAGCCCAGATCGCCGCCCTCGAGCGCGGTCTGGCCCGCCGATACCGACACTGCCGTATGCGCGAAGTCCGCACCCGCACGCAGCTGCCGCACGATATCGTCGGCCTTCTGCCCGGCCGCCTGGATGACCTCCGGCGAGGACCCCTCCGGCACGGCGATCAGGATGTGCCCCAGGTGATATTCGCGCTCGCCGCCGCCCCAGGCCTGCTCGTTGGCGAGCAGGTTGTCGATCTCCTGGTCGGTGACGTTGATGCGGTTGCCGACCATCTGCTGATGCAGTCGCGACAGGATGATCTGGCTGCGGATCTCCTCGCGGAAGGCGGCGAAGGAATGCCCTTCGGCCTCCAGCGCTGCGCGGAACTGCTCCAGGCTCAGACCGTTCTGTTCGGCGATGTTGCGCAGGCTGGCGTTGAGGGTCTCGTCGTCCACCTGGATGTTGTTGCGCGCCGCCAATTGCAGCTGCAGCTGGTCGACGATCACCCGTTCGAGCACCTGCTGGCGCAGCACGTTCTCGGGCGGCATCTGGGTATTCTGGGCGGAGAGCTGTTCGCGCACGATGCGCAACTTCGCCTCCAGTTCGCTCTCCAGCACCACGTCGTCGTTGACCACGGCGACGATGCGGTTGAGCTCGTCGGCGGCGCCGGCGCTGCCGGTCGAGAGGGCCGCCATGAGAGCGAGGAACAGGGGCAGGAGTCGTTTACAGAGCACTTTGCTGAGGAATTCGGGCACGGGATTCAACCTACTGATTGCGCGGATAACCAAGGATACCATCTTCCAGCAGGGCCTCGATCGGGTCGCCGAAGCTGGTCAGGCCCTTCAGCTCCAGTTGGACCAGGATCGCGTCGTTGCGTTCACCTTCCGTATCGTTCACGTAGCCGCGGCCCATGAGGCGCAGGATCCAGCAGCAGCTCTCGTATTCGATGCCGGCCAGACCCTCCAGCAGCTCGCGGTCGGGCAGCGAGTAGTTCCAGCGGACCACCCCGTGCCAGCGCGGCGTGAAATGCCACAGCGCCGAGGTGTCGATCTGCTCCAGTTCGCCGCTGCGGTAGCGGTAGGAGAGATTCCACAGATGGCGCGGGTCCGGGCGGTACTGCAGGCGCACGCTGCTGCGGTCGGTCTTGGATTCGTGGGGATCCCACTGGATCCCGGCGGTGGCCTTCCAGCTGCGCGTCAGCCGCACGTCCACCTCGCCGACGAGGTTGGATGCGCTCTGGTCCGCCACCGGCTGGCCCGGCAGCACCACCTCGCGGTCGCGGAAGTAGATGATCTCGCCCAGGCTCACGCTGAGGTGCTGCACGCCGCTCTCGGGATCGAGCAGGCGGCTGGTGACCGCCAGAGTCAGCTGGTCGGCGTCGCCCATGCGGTCCGCGCCACTGAAGCGGTTGTCCTCGAACATCTGCTGGAAGCTGAAGTCGCGCAGGCCGGTGTCGAACACCGGCAGCTCGTCCTGGTCCTTATAGGGCACGTACAGATAGTAGGCGCGCGGCTCCAGGGTCTGGAGCAGGCCGTTGCCGAACAGACGGGTGTCGCGTTCGAAGAACAGGCCGCTGTCCAGGCTCGCGATGGGCGTGGTGCGCGACGGTTCGGTCGGCAGGCCCGCGGTGCGCTCGTCCAGACTGTACTGGGTATGGCGCACGCCGAGCGACGGCGTGACGAACCAGGCCGCGCCGCCCAGCGGCAGGCTCGCCCTGGGCTGCAGATCGATGCGCGTGCCTTCCTCGCGCAGATCGTGGGTGAACTGCACGACCTCGCTGTCGAGGGTGAGATCGAGCCCGTAGGGCTGGCTGCGCGGGCGCATCGACAGCAGCAGCTGCGGCAGGCGCCGGTAGGGGTGATTGATCTCGGCGATGGTGCGGTCCACGGTCTGGTAATCCTGGACGCGTCCCGTCAGCGACCAGCCCCGGCCGAACCAGGTGGCCTCCGCGAGGCGCTCCAGGTGGGTGATGCTGCTGATTTCCAGGCTGTTGCCCAGATCCTCGAAGTAGTACTTGTCGGACACGTCGTCCGCTCGGACGGTGGTCTGCAGCTGCGGCAGCGGACGGCCGTCGTGCCGGATCGTGAACAGCGAGCGGTCCTCGTCGTCGAACTCGCTGTCCGAGGGCAGGTATTCCAGCCCCAGCTGGCCCCGGTTGGTCGGATTCAGGTAGCGGAACTCGCCCTGCATCTGCACGCCGCGCTTGCTCATCAGGCGCGGAGTGATGGTGGCATCGCGATGCGGCGCGATGTTCCAGTAGTAGGGCGTGGCCAGCTCCGCACCGCTGCTTTCGGAGCTGCCCCAGCTGGGTACCAGGAATCCGCTCTTGCGCCGGTCGTCGATGGGAAAACTGATGTACGGCGTGTACAGGACCGGCACGGACCCGACTTCCAGACGCGCGTGGCGGGCGTAGCCGACGCCTTCGGCCTCGTCGAGCGTCACGCTGCGGGCGTTCAGGCGCCAGCGTTCGCGGTCTTCGTCGCAGGTGCTGTAGGTCGCGCGCTCGAAGGATTTTATCGTCGCGCTTTCCTGCCGGGCGATCTCGGCCCGGCCGCGCGCGTGCTGGGCATGGACGAAATACCGGACGCCGCGGATTTCGCCGGTGTCGCTGCCGAGCTGCAGGGTCGCGGAGTCGCCGGTCACCTGCAGCGTGGACTGATCGAGCCGGACACCGCCTTCGGCCTGCACCTCGTCGAGGGCCTCGTCGTAGCGGATGCGGTCGGCGCGGATGCGCTGGCCGGCGCGTTCCACGACGGCGTCGCCGGAGAGGGTGTAGAGGCGGTTCTGCTCGACCTCCGCGCGATCGGCGGTGAACTCGGTGCCGGACAGGGCGGCAGACGGCAGCGGCTCCACGGGCCGCGGGGCGCACAGCGCCCAGGGGCCGTAGGGTTCCGCGGCATTGATTCCGCCGCCCGCGGCCCCGGCGCCGGCCGGCGATGCATCCAGGGCAGCCGGTGCCGCGTCCTCGCGTGCGGCGGGGGCGTACGGCATGTCCGCGGCCGTAGGTGCCGATGGAGGCGGCGGCGCGGGGGACGTCGGGGGCGCGGCGGCCGCTTCGGCCTCGGCTTC
>JAJJPM010000187.1:0-8505 GCA_032907525.1 Gammaproteobacteria bacterium | reverse complement strand
CCTCACTCCTCACTCCTCACTCCTCACTCCTCACAACTCCACCAGTTCCGGCGGCTCCTCCGGATCGAGGATCAGGATGTGATGCTCGGGCACCGGCTGCCAGATGCCGGTGTCGTCCAGCGGTTCGGAGGCGATCAGCTGGCCGGCGGGGAAGCGTTCGTTGTCGGTGCTGTAGTAGAGCGACGGGCAGACATCGTTGCAGGCGTGGCGCACGGCGTACAGGCGCGAGCCCTCGCTGACCAGGAAATTCATCAGCGCCGGCGCGCCCTCGCTCCAGTCGTCGATGCGCGCGCACAGTTCGGCCAGCGCCGTCTCCAGCGCCAGATCGGGATCGTCGGCGAGCAGCTGGCGCAGCTGGGCGAACAGAAATTCGGAATCGGTATTGCCCTGGATGGCGCCGGCGATGTCGGGACTGAGCTCGGCGCTGATCGCCGGCCGGAAGCGGTCCGGGAACTCGCGCAGAAAGCCGTTGTGCAGGAACAGAATCTCGGCGTCGTGAAAAGGCTGGGTGTTGGCGTGGCTGACGCCGCCGCCGGCGGTGGCGGAGCGTACGAACCCTAGCCACAGGTCGGCGTGGAGGCTGCGGCCGAGGGTGGCGATGTTGGGATCGTTCCAGATCGGAGCCGGGTTGACGTAGCGGCCGGGCTGGCCGTCGGGGTCGAACCAGCCGACACCGAAGCCGTCGGCGTTCACGCTGGCATAGCGCAGTTCGCGCGGCGCGCGGGCCTGCATCAGCAGGCTGTGCGGCGGCGCGAGCAGGAACTGCTCGAGGGCGATCTCGGGGCCGAGGTAGGCAGCCATGCGGCACATGCGGTGTCTCCTTGGTGGGGGACGATCCGGCCGCCGCGCCGGGAGGATCCGGCGAACCGCCTGCGGCCTGTCATGCTACTGTAACATTCATCCGTTCTAATGCCGCCCATTATGCAGCCCGGTCATCAGCCTGAAACAACCATCCTGATCGTGGACGACGAGCCGGCCATCCGCGAGATGGTCGGCTTCGCCCTGGAGCGCGCCGGCTTCCACTGGCTGGAGGCGGCCGACGCGGCCCAGGCGCAGGTGGTCATCGCCGATCAGCGGCCGGACCTGGTCCTGCTCGACTGGATGCTGCCCGACCTCAGCGGCATCCATCTCGCCCGTCGCCTCAAGCGCGAGGAGCTCACCTCCGCCCTGCCCATCATCATGCTGACGGCACGCGGCGAGGAGGAGGATCGCGTCCGCGGTCTGGAGGTCGGCGCGGACGATTACGTCACCAAGCCGTTCTCGCCCCGCGAGCTGGTCGCGCGCATCAAGGCGGTGCTGCGCCGTACCGGCAAGACCGAGGCCGAACCGGTGGTCGAGTGCGAAGGCCTGATGCTGGACGCGGTCAGCCATCGGGTGACCGCCGCCGGCGAACCGGTGGAACTCGGGCCGACGGAGTTCCGGCTGCTCAATTTCTTCATGACCCATCCGGAGCGCGTGTTCAGCCGCGCCCAGTTGCTAGACAGTGTCTGGGGGCGTAACGTGTACGTCGAAGAGCGCACCATCGACGTCCATATCCGGCGGCTGCGCAAGGCCTTGTCGCTGCACGGTCATGATCGCCTGATCCAGACGGTGCGGGGGGCCGGGTATCGGTTTTCTGCACGGGAATAGCCTGTGTCCAATCCCTGGATCGAAGAGGCCTGGCGCACCCTCGCCATCGCCCTCGTCAGCCTCCTGGTCGGCTGGCTGGCCGGTCATGTCGCCCTGGCGCTGCTGGCCGGCCTGGGAGCCTATGCCGCCTGGCACATGCGTCAGGTCTACAGGCTGGAACAGTGGCTGCGCCATGGAAAGCGCTTCCACCCCCCCGAGGCGCACGGCATCTGGGAAGAGATCTTCCAGCACATCTACCGCCTCCAGCAGCGCAACCGCAAGCGCAAGCGCAAGCTCGGCGCGATGCTCAGCCGCTTCCAGCAGGCGACCGCGGCCCTGCCGGATGCCACCGTGGTGCTCGAGGGCGAGCGCATCGACTGGTGGAACGACGCCGCCGAGGCGCTGCTCGGTCTGAGCTATCCGCGCGACGCCGGCCAGCACATCGCCAATCTCCTGCGCCACCCCGACTTCGTCGCCTATCTGCGCGGCGGCCGCTTCGACAATCCCATCCAGCTGCCGTCGCCGCGCGATCCGCACATCACGCTGTCGCTCAAGATCATCGTCTACGGCAAGAACCAGCGGCTGCTGGTGGCACGCGACATCAGCCGCCTGCAGCAGCTGGAGCGCATGCGCCGCGACTTCGTCGCCAACGTATCCCATGAGCTGCGCACGCCGCTGACGGTGGTCGCCGGCTATCTGGAGACGCTGCTGGACGATCAGGACGACGCCGCGGCGCGCCGCTGGCGGCGCACGCTGCAGGCGATGCGCGAGCAGTCCGACCGCATGCAGGGCATCGTCGAGGATCTGCTCACCCTGTCGCGCCTGGAGACCGCGCCGCAGTCGGATCAGCAGGCGCCGGTGGCCGTGCCCGGACTGCTCGCCCAGCTGCTCGAGGACGCCCGTCAGCTGAGCGGCGCGCAGGCTCATCAGATCACGCTGGAGGCCGATCCCGCCTTGTGGCTGCTGGGCAGCGAGAAGGAACTGCGCAGCCTGTTCTCCAACCTGGCTTTCAATGCGGTGCGCTACACGCCCGCGGGCGGGAGCATCCGCATGCGCTGGTACGGCGACGCCGGCGGCGCGCACTTCGAGATCACGGACACCGGCATCGGTATCGCGGCTCAGCACATCCCGCGGCTGACGGAACGCTTCTACCGCGTGGACATCGGCCGCTCGCGCGGCAGCGGCGGCACCGGTCTGGGGCTGGCGATCGTCAAGCATGTGCTGCTGCGCCACGACGGGCGGCTGCACATCGACAGCCAGCCCGGCAAGGGCAGCACCTTCACCTGCGATTTCCCCGCGGCGCGGGTGCATCGCCCGGCACGGCCCGCCGTCGGCTGAGCGCCGGACGGCTGTCATACAGCTGTCATATTTGATTCACGGATCTGTCATCCGGCCGCGACATACTGCGCCGCGTCACATGATTCCGGAAACCGCATTCGCCACGGGATCACACGGAAAAACACGGAAGGCATGCGCTTCACATGGTGACTCTCCTCACCCGCCAAGTGTCGAGCCCGGCCTCACGACGTTTTTCCATTTCATTGCCTTCCGTGTGCTTCCGTGGCTGAAATGAGTTTTTCGCGATGATCGGGGCGGGTGCCGCCCCGCAGGTTTCAAACACACAGGAGAAGATGCACCATGCGATTCAAGTCCCAGCTCATATCCGCCATCGCGCCGGCCCTGCTGGCCGTGGCGTGCGGCTCGGCCCTGGCCGAAGGCGCCAAGGTCGATCCCACCATCGCGGAATACACCAAGTCCAGCGGCGTGTCCGGCAACCTGTCCAGCGTCGGCTCCGATACCCTGGCCAATCTGATGACGCTGTGGGCCGAGGAATTCAAGCGCGAATATCCGAACGTCAACATCCAGATCCAGGCCGCCGGTTCCTCCACCGCGCCGCCGGCGCTGACCGAGGGCACGTCCAACATCGGTCCCATGAGCCGCAGGATGAAGGACAAGGAAATCGAGGCCTTCGAGAAGAAGTACGGCTACAAGCCGACCGAGATCCGCGTCGCCATCGACGCCCTGGCGGTATTCGTCCACAAGGACAATCCCATCGAGGGCCTGACCATTCCGCAGGTCGACGCGATCTTCTCCTCCACCCGCAAGTGCGGCGAGGCCGAAGACATCACGCGCTGGGGTCAGGTCGGTCTGACCGGCGGCTGGGAAGGCCGTGCGATGCAGCTGTACGGCCGCAACTCGGTGTCCGGCACCTACGGCTACTTCAAGGATCACGCGCTGTGCAAGGGCGACTTCAGGAACAACGTCAACGAGCAGCCCGGCTCGGCCTCGGTGGTGCAGTCGGTGTCGACCACCGTCAACAGCATCGGCTACTCCGGCATCGGCTATGTCACCTCCGGCGTGAAGGCGGTGCCGCTGGCGAAGAAGGCCGGCAGTCCCTTCATCGAGGCGACCGCCGAGAAGGCCGTCACGGGCGAGTACCCGCTGTCGCGCTTCCTGTACATCTACGTCAACAAGCACCCGAACCAGCCGCTGCCGCCGCTGGAGCGCGAGTTCCTCAAACTGGTGCTGTCGAAGGCCGGTCAGGAAGTTGTCGTGAAGGACGGCTACATCCCGATGCCCGCCAAGGTGGTCGAGGCGGAGCTGAAGAAGCTGCAGTAAACGGGCCCGCCCAGATCTCAGCAGTCCAGGCCCCCGCTCAGGCGGGGGCTTTTTTTGTCTGCAGCCACCGCTGCCCCATCCCAACGTACGTTACGCCATTCGGCACCCGTCATACCGTCATCGAAATTTCCCGGCGCCGTCATCGATCCTCAATCTGGCGCGGCTATGCTTGCGCGCAATCGACATGGATCCATGCGTCGATCGGACGTGGCGGCATCGCCGGCGCGTCACCGGTCGACGACTGTCCCGCCGATGACGTTCCGGTCATCACCGGCTTCGAGGTGGAGTCGCAGACCGATCCGTAAACCGAACAACGATCCGAAGCCGTCCTTTGCAGAGTTTGAGGCCGCATCCGCGGCCTCCTTTTTTTCGTCGAGTCGACCGCTGCGCTGCCATCTGTTGCATGCGCACGACAGTGTGTTGTCGTGTCATGGGATCGACATACGTTCGTCATGCGACTGTCATGACGCCTCCCTAGACTACGCCCCCGCTGCAGCTGGAAAGGCGCGGCGATCCACGAATCCACAGAGCAACGATCGGAGATTTCACATGCAGAAGAAACTCATCGCAGTGGCGGTGGCGGCCGCGCTGGCGACCGTCCTGGCACCCGCGCAGGCCGACGTCAAGGTCAGCACCAAGGGCGGCCTGAAGGTCGAGACCGACGACGGCAATTTCATGTTCCGCACCGGCGGCCGCATCCACCTGGATGCCGCGTTCCACGACGACGACCAGAGCGATCTGGAGGACGGCACCAAATTCCGCCGCGCGCGCCTGTTCGTGGACGGCACGATCTACAAGGACTGGGCCTTCAAGGCGCAGTACGATTTCGCCGAGGACGAGGTCGCGGCGAAGGACGTCTACATCAAGTACAAGCCCTGGGGCATCACTATCGGCCAGTTCAAGCAGCCGCTGAGCCTGGAAGAGCTGACCAGCTCCAACTACATCACCTTCATCGAGCGCGCCTCGATCAACAATCTCGCCACCTCGCGCCGCATCGGCGTGGGCTACAACACCGGCGGTGACAACTACTCCTTCGCCGCCAGCGTCTACGGCCGCAACGTGGGCGAGGACACGGTCGATGACGAAGGCTTCGGCGTCGGCGGCCGGCTGACGTTCGCGCCCTGGGCCTCCGATACCAGCGCCCTGCACCTGGGTGTCGCGGCCAGCATGGAAAGCCCGCGGCTGGGCGATGACGCGGCGCGCTTCCGTGCCCGCCCCGAGGCCAACGTCGATGGCAGCCGCCTGATCGACACCGGCAGCCTGGGCGACGTCGACGACATCACCAAGTACGGCCTGGAGGCCGCCCTGGTGCAGGGTCCGTTCTCGGTGCAGGCCGAATACCTGGCGGCCAGCGTGTCGCGCGAAGCCGGTCAGCCGGACGCGGACTTCGACGGCTACTACGTGTTCGGCAGCTGGTTCCTGACCGGCGAGTCGCGTCCCTACAGTGCCGGCAAGGGCAGCTTCGGCCGCGTCAAGCCGTCTGCCAAGTCCGGCGCCTGGGAACTGGCCGCACGCTACAGCAACCTGAACCTGAACGACGGCCTGGTCACCGGCGGCGAGATGGACAACTGGACGCTGGGCGTGAACTACTACATGAACGCGAACGCCCGTCTGATGTTCAACTACGTCAGCGTCGACACCGACGACAACGCCGGCAACGACGATCCCGCGATCTTCCTGATGCGAGCGCAGCTGGACTTCTGAGCGGGTACGGTAGGCGGATCGCAGACGGGGCCGGCAGGCCGGCCCCCGTCATCGACCGCGATGACTGCGGCGGCCACGGAATCCGTGGCCGTTTTTTTTTGTTGTGGGGGTCGCGCGGAATGGCGGGTTATGCGGCGGTCAGCATGTGGCGCAGGGCGTAGAAGTCGCCGTAGTCTACGTGCCGCAGCATGAGGCCGACGCCGTCGCGGTTGCCGTGCACGACGTAGGCGGGCAGGTGGTGCTCGCGCCGTGCGCCGTTGCCGGCCTGCGTGACGAACGAGATCTCGAGTTCGGCATGCAGCGGCAGTTCCACGCCTTCGGTCTGGACGTACATGCCCTCGAGGCTGACGTCGCGGGTCTTGCCAGTGATCATCCCGACCGGCGCGTAGTACAGCGCGACTTCCATTTCGATCGGTTTTCGCTCACTCCAACGGTGTTCCATCGTCATATCGATTCCTCCCATGGCAGTCCCTTACGCCGGAAATCAGACGGCAGAATCACGGAAGCAAATATGGTGCCAATGATGGCCTGGGCAGGCTGCGCTTCTTCTCCGTCCGTCGTCCGTGGTTCACATTACCTGCGGCTGTTATAGTACCGGCCCGGCACCGACGAATTGTGTCCTATCTCACAGAGCGCTCAGGATTGGTTCATTGACCGCGCCAGACAACGCCACATCCGCGCCCATCGCGGCGGTGGACCTCGGCTCCAACAGTTTTCACCTGATCGTCGCGCGCCTGCAGGACGGGCAGATACGGATCGTCGACCGCCTGCGCGATCCGGTGCGGCTGGCCGCCGGGCTGGGCCGCGATCTGCGCCTGGATCCCGGGGTGCGCCGGCGGGCCATCGAATGCCTGCAGCGCTTCGGCCAGCGGCTGCGCGAACTCGGGCCGGGCAGCGTGCGCGTGGTCGGCACCAACACCCTGCGGCAGGCACGCGATCCGGATTTCATCGAGGAGGCGCAGCAGGCCCTGGGGCACCCCATCGAGGTCATCGCCGGCGTCGAGGAGGCGCGCCTGATCTATCTCGGCGTCGCCCACAGTCTGGCCGTCGACGAGGGCCGGCGGCTGGTGGTGGACATCGGCGGCGGCAGCACCGAACTCATCATCGGCGAGGGCTTCCGCCCGCTGCGGCTGGACAGCCTGTACATGGGCTGCGTCACCCTGAGCGAGCGCTTCTTCCGCGGCGGCAAGCTGGGCAGGGGCGGCTTCGAGGAGGCCGAACTGCTCGCCGCGCTGGAACTGGAGCCCATCCAGGAACGCTTCCGCCGTCTCGGCTGGAGCACCGCCGTCGGCGCCTCGGGCACCATCCGCACCGTGCGCGAGATCCTGATCGAGCAGGGCTGGAGCGATCAGGGCATCAGCGCCGCAGGATTGCGCAAGCTGCGCAAGGCCATGCTCGACGCCGGCCACATCGACAAGCTCAAGCTGAAGGGACTGCCCGACGACCGGCGTCCGGTGCTGGCCGGCGGCGTCGCCATCCTGAGCGCGGTGTTCGCTGCGCTCGGCCTGGAACGCATGGTGATCGCGCAGGGCGCGTTGCGCGAAGGACTGATCTACGATCTGCTCGGCCGCATCCAGCACGACGACGTGCGCGAGGCCGCGGTGCAGGCGCTGATGAACCGCTATCAGGTCGACGCCCAGCACGCCGCGCGGGTGGAGGCGGTGGCGCTGATGCTGCTGGATCAGCTGGCGCGCGACTGGGGTCTGGAGCATCCCATGCAGCGCACCTGGCTGCACTGGGCCGCGTGTCTGCACGAGGTCGGACTGGTCATCGCGCACAGCCAGTACCACAAGCACGGTGCCTATGTGGTGCAGCACTCCGACCTCGCGGGCTTCTCCATGCGCGATCAGGCGCTGCTCGCCGTGCTGGTGCGCGGGCATCGCCGCAAGTTTCCGCGCGAGGAGGTCGCGGCGCTGCCCAGGCCGCTGCAGGAACCCGCACGGCGGCTGATCGTGCTGCTGCGCCTGGCGGTGCTGCTGCGCCGCGATCGCGCCGACGTGCCCGCGCCCGAGATCAAGGCGACGACAGCCGGCAACGAACTGAAGCTGAAATTCCCCGCCGGCTGGCTCGACGCCCACCCGCTCACCGCCGCCGACCTCGCCGAGGAGCGCAAGAGCCTGGAGGCGGTGAACCTCAGGCTGGCGTTCGGGTGAGGAGGGCCGCGGGCCCTACACCCGCGCGAAATCGATGACGATCAGCCCCGGCTCGCGCTGGACGTAGTTGATGGTGACCGAGTCGCCGTAGCGCTGCTGTAGCTGCTGCAGCAGGGGCAGCGGATCGTGATCGTTGGCGAAGCGCATGGTCTCGCCCGGGTGCAGGGCGTCGAGCGCGCCGAAGATCGCCGCATGCCGGAAGCGCTTGGCGATGCCGCGGGCGTCGAAGGGATAGAGCTGGTCGGGACGAAGGTGCAGGTGCGGTTGGGACATGGTGCCTCCAGGGAGTGCCGAGGGATCGGATGCCGCCTGCCGGCCGGGCGCCCCGGGCGCGGCAGACGAATACCCTAGCGATTCAATCAGGAATTTGCCCGGGGCGACTTGATGAAGGTCAAGCGGCGCCGGGGCGTGATACCCGCGG
>JAJJPM010000186.1:0-8567 GCA_032907525.1 Gammaproteobacteria bacterium | reverse complement strand
GACATGCGCGCCACCATGAAGATGCCGGCGGTCACCATGGTCGCGGCATGGATCAGCGCCGAGATCGGCGTCGGGCCTTCCATGGAATCCGGCAGCCATACGTGCAGCGGCACCTGCGCCGACTTGCCCATGGCGCCGATGAACAGCAGGATGCAGATCACCGACATCAGCGACCAGTCGACGCCCGGGAACACCTGCATGGTCACGTCGGTCATGGCCGGCGCGGCGGTGAACACGTCCCAGTAGTCGAGGCTGTTGAAATGCATCAGCACCGCGGCGATGCCGAGCAGGAAGCCGAAGTCGCCGACGCGGTTGACCAGGAAGGCCTTGAGGTTGGCGAAGATCGCCGTCGGCCGCGTGTACCAGAAGCCGATCAGCAGGTACGACACCAGGCCCACCGCCTCCCAGCCGAAGAACAGCTGCAGGAAGTTGTTCGACATCACCAGCATGAGCATGGAGAAGGTGAACAGGGCGATGTAGCTGAAGAAGCGCTGGTAGCCCGGGTCGTCGGCCATGTAGCCGATGGTGTAGATGTGCACCATCAGGGAGACGAAGGTCACCACCAGCATCATCAGCACGCTGAGCCGGTCGATCAGAAAGCCGACCTCGAACTGGATGCCGTCCGACAGCGCCCATACGTACACCGAACCGTTGTAGTCCGCCGCGCCGTCCAGCACGTGGTGCTTGAACACCCACACCGACAGCAGGAACGCCACGGCCACGCCCAGGATGGTCACCCAGTGCGCGCCGGCACGGCCGATCGACCTGCCGAACAGCCCGGCGAGGATGGCGCCGGCGAGCGGCGCGAGCGGTATGGCGAGATAGACGTTTTCCATGCCCTAGCCTTTCATGCTGTCGAGATCGTCGACGTTGATGGTGCTCCGGTTGCGGAACAGCACCACCAGGATGGCCAGCCCGATGGCCGCCTCGGCCGCCGCCACCGTCAGGATGAAGAACACGAACACCTGCCCGGCCAGGTCGTCGAGAAAGTGCGAAAAAGCGATGAAGTTCATGTTCACCGCCAGCAGCATCAGCTCGATGGCCATCAGCAGGATGATGACGTTCTTGCGGTTGAGGAAGATCCCCGCCACGCTCAGCGCGAACAGGATGGCCCCCAACACCAGATAATCCGACAGTGCGATCATTGATCTGCTTCCACCAAAACCCAATTCTTACCGCGAAGGACGCAAAGGCGCGCGAAGGGGATCATTGCTGTTGATAACCCGCCTGATCCCATCCTTCATCCGGAGTACATTGAAATTCAACAGATACCCCAGCCTTGCCCGACTCAATCTCAAATATGTCAGCACCTGACTCACATGCAGCGGCAGCAATTGCTCAACCGCCTTCAATTCGACAATGACACGGTCACCAACCAGCAGATCGATGCGATAACCCGCATCCAGATCCAGCCCATCGTAGTGAACCGGCAGCGGCATCTGCCGTTTCACGTCAATCTGCAGTTTGCGCAACTCGTGCAGCAGACAGATCTCGTACGTGCTTTCCAGCAACCCGGGGCCCAATCCCGAATGCACCTTCAAGGCGCAACCGATGATCTGCCGCCCCAGTTCTTCCTCGTCTTGCATGGCCTCGCATTCCTTTGCGCGCCTTCGCGTCCTTTGCGGTTAAAGTTGCCGTCGTTATTCGCCCTTCTCCGCCTCCATCTTCACCAGCCGCACGCGGTCGCTGCGCCTGACCAGGACCTGCTTGGCGGGGTCCTGGTGCTTGGTGCCTTCGCGGCGGCGCAGGGTGAGCGCGATGGCGGCGATGATGGCGACCAGCAGAATGACGGCGGCGATCTCGAAGGGGTAGACGTAATCGGTATAGAGCACCCCGCCCAGCTCGGCGGTATTGCTGTAGTCCGCGGGCTTGGCAGCCGGCTTGGCGATCTGATCGGGCCCGAAGTGCCTCGCGCCCACCACCAGCGCCATCTCGACGACGATCAGCGCCGCCACCGTCAGCCCGACCGGCAGATAGCGGATGAAGCCTTCCCTGAGCGGCGCGATGTTGATGTCCAGCATCATGACCACGAACAGGAACAGCACCATGACCGCGCCGACGTAGACCAGCACCAGAGTGATGGCCAGGAACTCCGCCTCCAGCAGCAGCCACAGCCCGGCACTGGTGAAGAACGCCAGCACCAGATGCAAGGCCGCATGCACCGGGTTGCGGACCGAGATCACCCGGACCGCCGCGAACACCAGGATCACGGCCAGCACCCAGAAAACGAATTTCTCAAATGTCATGGGTTGTGTCTGCCCCCAAAAAACCACAAACGAACTTTAACCGCGAAGGTCGCAAAGGCGCGCAATGGAATTCATAATCCATTGCAGTCCGCATTGATGTTTTCTTTGCGCGCCTTCGCGTCCTTTGCGGTTAAAGTAATCATTTCAACAGATCCCATCACCTATACGCCGCATCCGCCGCGCGGTCGGCGGCGAGCTGGGACTCGTACTTGTCGCCGATGGCCAGCAGCTTCTCCTTGGTCATGATCTGCTCGCCGCGGTTCTCGAAGTGATACTCGAAGATGCGCGTCTCGACGATGGAGTCGACCGGGCAGGATTCCTCGCAGAAGCCGCAGAAGATGCACTTGAACAGATCGATGTCGTAGCGCGTCGTGCGGCGCGTGCCGTCCTCGCGCGGCGCCGCCTCGATGGTGATGGCCAGCGCCGGACAGACGGCCTCGCAGAGTTTGCAGGCGATGCAGCGCTCCTCGCCGTTCGGATAGCGGCGCAGCGCGTGCAGGCCGCGGAAGCGCGGTGACTGCGGCGTCTTCTCCTCCGGATACTGCACGGTGATCTTGCGCGCGAACAGGTACCGCCCGGTCAGGCGCAGCCCCTGGATCAGCTCCCACAGCAGCAGGCTTTTGAAATAGTTGCGTATCGCGTTCATTTCAGGCCTTGAACATTTTCACCGCAAAGGACACGAAGGACACGAAGGTCTTCGAGGGTAAAAACCCATTGGCCATGCCTTCATTCATTCCGTAGTGTCCTTTGTGTCCTTTGTGGTTAAAAAAATCACATCCGAGCAAACGTCAATCGAACCACGGCCCCAGGCCCGCCATGATCGCCGCACCGACGACGACCAGCCAGACGATGGTGAGCGGGATGAACACCTTCCAGCCCAGGCGCATGATCTGGTCGTAGCGGTAGCGCGGGAAGGTGGCGCGGAACCACAGAAAGAAGAACAGGAAGAAACTGATCTTGGCCAGCAGCCAGAACACGCCCGGCACCCAGGCGAACAGGGGCTCGAGCACCGGGACACCCTGGAACGGCGACAGCCAGCCGCCGGCGAACATGATGGCGGTGAGCGCCGCGATCAGGATCATGTTGGCGTATTCGGCCAGGAAGAACACCGCGAAGCTGGCGCCCGAGTATTCGACATGGAAGCCCGCCACGATCTCCGATTCGCCCTCGGCCACGTCGAAGGGCGCGCGGTTGGTCTCGGCCACGCCGGAGATGAAATAGATCACGAACAGCGGCAGCAGCGGCAGCCAGAACCAGTGCACGAAGCTGCCCTCCTGCGCGCGCACGATCTCGCCCAGATTCAGGCTGCCGGCCGCCATGAGCACGCCCACCAGGGCGAAGCCCATGGCGATCTCGTAGGCAACCATCTGCGCCGCCGAGCGCATCGCGCCCAGGAAGGCGTATTTCGAGTTGGAAGCCCAACCCGCGATGATGACGCCGTACACGCCGACCGAGGTCAGCGCCAGGATGTACAGCAGGCCGGCGTTCACGTCGGCGAGCACCATGCCATCGTCGAAGGGAATCACGGCCCAGGCCGCCAGCGCCGGGCCGATGGACAGGATCGGCGCGAGAATGAACAGGAAGCGGTTGGCGTTGCTGGGGACGATCACCTCCTTCATCAGCAGCTTCACCGCGTCGGCGATGGGCTGCAGCCAGCCGCGCGGGCCGACGCGGTTCGGACCGATGCGCACCTGCATGTAGCCGATGATCTTGCGCTCGGCGAAGGTCAGATACGCAACCGCGACCATGAGCGGCACCATGATCGCGACGATCTTGGCGAGTATCAGTCCGACTTGGAGGATCGTGTCCCACATAAACTTAGTTGCCGTCCTTACCCACTATGCAGAAGACTTCGTTGGCCACGGAAGAACACGGAACAACACGGAGACAAACCCACTGAATATGCCGGTGCTGCGATCCGTTACGGAACGGCGGCCAGAACCCGGGACTCCAGATCTCTTCATCTCTGCAATATTCCGTGTTGTTCCGTGTTCTTCCGTGGCCAAAACGATTTTTGCGTTCACTATGCCGGCCCGAGTTCGACGCTGCCGAATGCCGATCCCAGCTGCGCGCTGCCCGGCCGGGCGGCGACGATCCGGGCGGCACCGTCGGGGACGCGATCGTCGATCACCAGCGGCAGTACGGCCGTCGCGGTGCCCTGCGTCACCCGGACGTTCCCGTTCAGACCCAGCCGCGCGGCTTCGGCGGCGTTCACGCGCACCACGGCGTCCGCCGCGTCGGCCATGGCCTGCAGCGGCGTGGAACGCCGCACCAGCGCGTCGCCCGCATACAGTGGCACGTCCCCCACGCGCTCCAGGCCGCCGGCATCCGCGTTCCCGACGGCGTGGGCGATCGGGCCCGCGACGCGCGCATGGCTCGGGCGGCGCTCACCGACCAGTGTGCGCAGCTCGTCGCGCACCGCCTCGGAGCTCTCGTAATCGAAGTCGCCCAGATCCAGGAGATTGCCCAGTACGCGCAGCACCTTCCAGCCGGGGCGCGCC
This sequence comes from Gammaproteobacteria bacterium, assembly GCA_032907525.1. GTDB lineage: Bacteria > Pseudomonadota > Gammaproteobacteria > Thiohalobacterales > Thiohalobacteraceae > JAHJQQ01. The sequence goes on along the minus strand of JAJJPM010000186.1, from coordinate 3,820 downwards.
TCACCGCGGGGACGCGCGGCGCCGGCGAAGCTCTGCCAGCGGCCTTCGCAATTGACGAAGGTGCCGGAGGTCTCGCTGAAGGGCGCGACGGGCAGCAGGATGTCGGCCTGCGCGCGCAGCGCCTCGGAGGCGAAGGCCGTGAAGGCGACCACGCTGCCGGCCTCGGCCAGCGCGCGCCGCGCCAGCGCCGGGTCGGCGAAGTCGGCGTCGGGCTCGCAGCCGAACAATATATAGGTCCTGCGCGGCGCGGCCAGCTGCGCCTGCGCATCGAGTCCCTGCCGCTCGCGCGCGCCACCGCCGGGCGTGCGGTGCGGCAGTGCGCCGGCCAGCCAGGCGCCGGCAGCGTCGGGCCCGTCGGAGAGGAAGCCGACGCGCGCGCCGGCGACCTCGCCCACCAGCAGCGCCAGTGCCCGCAGGGCGCTGGCCGCGGGATGCATCTGCGCCGTCAGGCCCAGCAGCAGCATGCCGCGCTCGGCGCCGGACAGCGCCTGCGCGATCGCCTCGTGGCGCGGCGTCACGGCCGCGCCGTCGAGCAGTGCCTGCAGATCCGCGGGGGCGCGGGTGTTGCGCAGCCTCAGCAGCGCCGCCGCCACCGCGGCCAGCTCCGCGACCATGGCCGACGGCCGTGCCGCGATCTGATCGGCGATGTCGAAATTGAACTCGTAATCGACCGGATTGATGGCGAACACGCGCGCGCCGGCCAGCGCGGCCTTGCGCAGGCGGTGCCCGACGATGGGCTGCTCCTTGCGCGGATTCGCGCCGATCAGCAGCAGCGCGTCGCGGCTCTCGATGTCGGCCAGCGGCCCGCCCAGCCAGGGATACAGGCTCAGGCGGTCCTGATCGGTGAAATCCGTCTGGCGCAGCCGGTGGTCGATGTTGGCGCAGCCCAGGCCGTCGGCGAGACGTGCCAGCAGATAGGCCTCCTCCAGCGTCGCGGTCGGGCTCACCAGGATGCCCAGCTCGTCGCCCGCGGTGTTGCGGAGGATCTCGGCCACGACCTGCAGGGCCGTCTCCCAGTCGATGGTCCGCCACTGGCCGTCGAGCTTGCGCTGCGGAGCGGTGATGCGCTCGGCGTGCTCCAGGCCGTGACAGCCGAAGCGGTCGCGGTCGGACAGCCAGACCTCGTTGATCTCCTCGTTGTCGCGCGGCACGGCGCGCATGACCTCGCCGCGGCGGGTGTGCAGATAGAGGTTGGAGCCGACGCAGTCGTGCGGCGCGACCGCGGCGTGCTGGGTCAGCTCCCAGGCGCGCGCGCGGAAGCGGAACGGCTTGGAGGTCAGCGCACCCACCGGGCAGACGTCGATGACGTTGCCGGACATCTCCGACTCGATGGCGCGCTCGACGTAGGTGCCGATCTCCAGATTCTCGCCACGGCCGGCGCCGCCGAGTTCCTTCTGCCCGGCGATCACCTCGAGGAAACGCACGCAGCGGGTGCAGTGGATGCAGCGCGTCATTTCGGTGGCGATCAGCGGACCGATGTTCTTGTCCTTGACCACGCGCTTGGTCTCGGCGAAGCGCGACACGTCGCGGCCGTAGCCCAGCGCCAGGTCCTGCAGCTCGCATTCGCCGCCCTGGTCACAGATCGGGCAGTCCAGCGGGTGATTGATGAGCAGGAACTCCATCACCGCCTTCTGCGCCTTGCGCGCGTACTCGGACTGGGTGGATATCTTCATGCCGTCGGCGACCGGCGTGGCGCAGGCCGGCAGCGGCTTGGGCGCCTTCTCCACCTGCACCAGGCACATGCGGCAGTTGGCCGCGATCGGCAGCTTGCTGTGGTAGCAGAAGCGCGGCACTTCGATGCCATTGGCATCGGTGACCTCGATGATCATCTGACCCTTGCGCGCCGAGTATGGCTGCCCGTCGATCTCGACGGTGACGGCGTCGGCGGCGGGGATGTCCGGCTTGGCACTCATGCCGCGGCCCCCTTCTGCGCGCCGCGGTCCGCACCGGGACCCGCCATGCAGCGCTTGTGTTCGACGTGATATTCGAATTCGTGGCGGAAGTGTTTGAGGAAGCTCTGCACCGGCCAGGCGGCGGCGTCGCCGAAGGCGCAGATGGTGTGGCCCTCGATCTGGCCCGCGGCGCTGACCAGCAGGTCGAGATCCTCCGGGCGGCCCAGCCCCTCTTCGATGCGCTTGACCACGCGGTACATCCAGCCGGTGCCCTCGCGGCAGGGCGTGCACTGGCCGCAGGATTCCGCATAGTAGAAGCGCGAGATGCGCATCAGCGCCTTCACCATGCAGGTGGAATCGTCCATCACGATCATGCCGGCCGAACCCAGCGCGGAGCCGGCCTTGGACAGCGAGTCGTAGTCCATGTCCAGATCCATGATGATCTCGGCCGGCAGCACCGGCATGGACGAACCGCCCGGGATGACGGCCTTCAGCGTATGTCCGTCGCGCACGCCGCCGGCCATCTCCAGAATGTCGCGGAACGGCGTGCCCAGGGGTACCTCGTAGTTGCCAGGGCGGTTCACGTGCCCCGATACGCAGAAGATCTTGGTGCCGCCGTTGTTGGGCCTGCCGAGATTCAGGAACCACTCCCCGCCGTTGCGCAGGATCGCCGGCACGGAGGCCAGGCTCTCGGTGTTGTTGATGGTGGTCGGCTTGCCGTACAGGCCGAAGTTCGCGGGGAACGGCGGCTTGAAGCGCGGCTGGCCCTTCTTGCCTTCCAGCGAGTTGAGCAGCGCGGTCTCCTCGCCGCAGATGTAGGCGCCGGCGCCGAGATGGCTGTAGAGATCGAAATCGATGCCCGAACCCTGAATGTTCCTGCCCAGCAGGCCGGCATCGTACGCTTCCTTCAGCGCCGCCTCGAAGCGCTCGAAGGGTTCGTGATGAAACTCGCCGCGCATGTAGTTGTAGCCGACGGTCGCGCCGATGGCGTAGCCGCCGATGGCCATGCCCTCGATGAGCGCGTGCGGGTTATAGCGCAGGATGTCGCGGTCCTTGCAGGTGCCCGGCTCGGACTCGTCGGAATTGCAGACGATATACTTCTGCACCGGTGCCGTGCGCGGCATGAAGCTCCACTTCAGCCCGGTCGGGAAGCCCGCGCCGCCGCGGCCGCGCAGGCCGGACTTCTTCACCTCGTCGATGATCGCCTCCTGCGGCGTCTTCTCGGCCAGGATCTTCTTCCACGCCTGATAGCCGCCCGTCTTGAGATAGCTCTCGAGCGTCCAGGGCCGGTCGTACTGCAGCGTCGCGAAACAGACTTCGTTGGTCATAAGGCAAGATCTCTAATCGCCACGAAACCCACGAAATCCACGAAAGAGGGGTAATGAGAAAACCCGACGTTCAAACCGCGCGGTTTGCCGTCAGCGCTTTTCATATGATCAGTTTTCGTGGGTTTCGTGGATTTCGTGGCCATAAAATCTATTTCAGCTCATCCAGGATGCGGTCGATCTTCTCGATGGTCAGGTTCTCGTGGTAGTGGCCGTTCACCGCCATCATCGGGGCGCCGACACAGGCGGCCAGGCATTCCTCCTCGCGCTTGAGGTAGATGCGGCCGTCCGGGGTGCTCTCGCCGAGGCGGATGCCGAGCTTCTTCTCCACGTGCTCGACCAGGCTGTCGGCGCCGCACAGCATGCAGGAGATGTTGGTGCAGATCGCCACGGTGTTGCGGCCGACCGGTTTCGTCTCGATCATCGAGTAGAAGCTCGCGACCTCGTAGACCGACACCCTGGGCATGCCCAGGTACTCGGCGACCGCATCCATCGCCTCCACGCTCACATACCCGGCCTCGTGCTGCACCGCATGCAATGCCGCCAGCACCGCCGACGCCTTCTGGTCGGGCGGAAACTTGGTCAGCCAATGGTCGATCTCGG
>JAJJPM010000185.1:0-8588 GCA_032907525.1 Gammaproteobacteria bacterium | reverse complement strand
GCGGCGACGGAAGACCCGGCGACCACCGCACAGCCCTCCGCCGCGGACGGCGCGACCTCCGCTCCCGCGGGCGAAACCCCGGAGGCGACCGCAGCCGGATCGCCCGCGACGCCGGAGACGCCCGCAACCGCGCAGCCGGATACGGCACGAGGAGGAGAAGCAGAGGTCCGGCCGGAAAAGACGCCGCAGGAAACCGCATCCGCACCGGAGACACCGGCGCCGGCAGACGCCAGGGCCACCGCCGACCCCACCGAGCAGGCATCAGTGCCGGAGCGCTCAGAAATCAGCACAGAGGCGGCGAAGGCGGCATCCGACGGTCGCGCCACCCCGGCGCGCCTCCCGCCCGCGGAGCGTGCCCGCCTCGGCCGCCTGTATGCCGAGCGTGCGGACTACGAATGGCGCAAAGGCGATGTGCAGGCGGCCTACCGCAGCATTCAGCTCGGCCTCGCCAGCGATCCGGGCAATCCCGTGCTGCTCGACATGCGCACGCGCCTCAGGAATCTGCTGCGCGGCGAATGAGCCGCCTCCGCCGCGGCCCACACCGCCCGGCGGCGATCGTCGCCTAACCCGAATGGCACTTACTTAAACCCTTCTTGGCCACGGGATCCACGGAACAACGCGGAAAAAGCTTATTGTAAAAATCCGAAGACCCGACCGCGGAGGGATGATCCTGGGTTTACGCAATGAATTCTTTCCGTATTGTTCCGTGGATCCCGTGGCGATTTTTTCAAGACATCGGCTTAAGTAAGTGCCATTGCATCTAACCCGACCCTGTCTGCCGAACCCGCGCTCAATCCGAATCCGATGACGGCCCGCGCGTCACCGCGTCACGCAGCGCCCGCAGCTTCGCCTTGATCTCCGCAGCGTTGGCGTTGCCCATGCGGAGCAGCGTCTTCTGGCCCGCGGACAGCGCTTCCAGCGCCGGGTCGGCGTATTGATAGAACACGTGCGGGCGTACCAGCCGGATGGGCCCCTCCACTTCCGGCGTCTCCAGCAGATGATCGATCACCTCGACCAGACGGTCGTTGAAATACGCATCGGGATAGCCCAGTTCCGCATAGGCCTCCTGGAACAACGGGTAGTAGCGCAGGTAGAACGCCGCCAGGCGGCCGGTGTCCGCCGCCGTCGCCAGCCGCACATAGGGCGTGTAGCGCGCGGCATTGTCCGGGCTGATCGTCCAGTCCTCGCCGTCCGCCGGACTCGTCAGAAACGTCCCCGCGACCGGCTTCGCCACGAGCTGCCGGCGCGGCAGCTTCTTGCGCGGAAGGTTGTCGATGGTGACAACGAAACGGCGAACGAACTCGTCCAGCTGTAACAGCTCGCGCAGCGGCTCCGCACCCAGGATGCCGGCCAGCGCGTCCAGGAGCGGCGGGTCGCTCCGATTCAGCGCCGGCAGCGGCCCGGCAGCGGCTGACGGCTCGCCGTCGACGACGTCTCCCTCGCCGCCCTCCACTGCCGCCCCCGGAGCCGTGCCGCCATCCGCATCGGGCGCGGGAATGGGATAGCGCGGCTCAGGCGCGGCCTCCGGCACCGGTTCCGCCGGAAGCGCCTCGGACGCCTCGCGCGGCGCCTCCCGGAGCCGGAGATAGGCGACCGCCGCAAGCACCGCCGCCAGCAACAGCACTGTCCAGAGCGAATAACGTTTCATGCGCCAGCCACCTCACCCCGATTACGAATGTCGGGCAATGATAGCGCACTGCGCGGCGGCGCATGTTTCTGCATGCCGCCCGGCCGCGACGCCGACATGCAGCCGGACGACACCGGCGACTGCAATATCGCCTCAACGGCTCCGTCACGCGGCCGTCACGGCGCGACCCTAGCCTGGGGCTCCGCCCGATCCAAGCAACGGAGGACTCCATGCACATCAAGCGGTACACCACGGCGGCGCTGGCCGGCGCCATCCTGCTGGCCATGGGCACCGCCCAGGCCGAGCGCCATGTCCAGCACCCGCACGGCCAGGGACCGTTCGAATTCGCCCTGATCGGCGACACGCCGTACCTCGCGGGCGCCGATCCGACTGCCGGCTACCCGCAGTTCGACCGCCTGGTCGCGGAGATCAACCGCGACCGCAAGGTCGAATGGGTGCTGCACGCCGGCGACATCAAGAACGGTTCGACCGAGTGCAGCGATGCGCTGTTCTACGACCGTCTGGCGCGTTTCAGCCGCATCGCCAAGCCGCTCGTGTATACGCCCGGCGACAATGAGTGGACCGACTGCCATCGCATCAACAACGGCCAGTATCAGCCACTGGAACGCCTGGCCAGACTTCGCGAGGTGTTCTTCGCGACGCCCGGCACGACACTCGGCGGGGTACCCATGCAGGTCGACAGCCAGGCCCTGCGGCCGGGCTATGAGGAATTCCCCGAGAACGTGCGCTGGACGCACAACGGCGTGGTGTTCGCCACCCTGCACATCGTCGGCAGCGACAATGCGCAGGCGGCCTTCCAGCCGGGTTCCAGCGCCGTCCGCACCCAGGCCGACGACGACGAGGTCGTGCGCCGCAACGCCGCCAACCTCGCCTGGCTGAACGCCACGTTCGATCAGGCCGAGCGAGACGGCGCGCCGGGTGTGCTGATCATGATCCAGGCGAATCCCGGTCTGGAGTTCCGCCAGGACGGCGCAGACCGCACCGGCTACGAGGATTTCCTCGCCCTGCTGGAAAGCCGGGTCGCCGCCTACGGCAGGCCGGTCGTGCTGGCCCACGGCGACTCGCATTTCTTCCGTATCGACAAGCCGCGGCTGCTCAACCTGGCCTTCCTGCCCAACTTCACGCGCATCGAGACCTTCGGCGCCGGCAACGTGCACTGGGTCCGGGTGCAGGTCGACCCGCGTTCCGAGCAGGTGTTCCGCTTCGAGCAGGAAATCATCGAAGAGAACCGCTGAGGCGGCAGTATCCGCGCATAGGGCGTGGAGCCGGGCCGGGGCGCGTTGCGCGCCCCGGCCCTTTTCTTTGCCGCGGCCGTTGTCTCCGCGCGCTGATCATCTCCCTGTAACCCAACGGGCACGGAAGGTACACGAACGGCCCATAGACTCCCCCATCGGCAGTCTGGCGATCCTCCGTTACACGGAAACGTCCCGGGCACGGCGCCCGGCCAGAGCCGCTCCGACGGCGGCAGACACGCCAAAGAAAATCGCGACATCTTCAGAACAACGTCACAAACGACACAGGAGAGTCTCATGCGCCTTACCACCGCACTCATCGTCCCGCTCGTTTTCAGCGCGGCATCGGCCGCCATCGCGCCGGCATTCGCGAAAGACCTGCCGGCAGACCGCGCGCAGCACAGGGATGTCCGCAGCGGGCACGACCGCGGCCACAGCATCCAGCTCGGCCCGCGTCCCTTCTATCTGATCGACGCCATGGAGGACGGCCCCCTCAAGAGCGAGCTGCAGTCCTGCGCGAACGGCCCTTTCAAACGTACGGACTTCTCGATCGGTCACCGCGGCGCGGCGCTCCAGTTCCCGGAACACACCAGGGAATCCTACGAAGCCGCCGCGCGCATGGGCGCCGGAATCCTGGAATGCGACGTGACTTTCACCAAGGACCGCGAACTGGTCTGCCGCCACTCACAGTGCGATCTGCACACGACCACCAATATCCTCGCCATTCCGGAACTGGCCGCGAAATGCTCGGTGCCGTTCCAGCCGGCGGTGATCGACCCGGTGACGGGCGCGACCCTGGTCCCGGCCCGGGCCCAGTGCTGCACCAGCGACATCACGGTCGACGAATTCAAGATGCTCAAGGGCAAGATGGATGCATTCAACCCCGATGCCACGACAGTGGAGGCCTACATGGATGCCACGCCGAGCTGGCGGACCGATCTCTACACCGCCACGGGCACGCTGCTGACCCACAAGGAGAGCATCGAGCTGTTCAAACGGCTGGGCGTCAAGATGACCCCCGAGCTGAAGGCGCCGAGCGTGGCCATGCCGTTCGACGGAGACTATACGCAGGAGGCCTATGCCCGGCAGATGATCGACGACTACAAGGCCGCCGGCGTATCGCCCGACAAGGTGTTCGCCCAGTCCTTCGAGCTCGGCGACGTGCTCTACTGGATCGGCCACGAGCCGGCGTTCGGCGCGCAGGCGGTCTATCTCGACGACATCGACAGCGTCAGCGAAGGCTACCCCTCGCAGGCGGAGTTCCAGGCACTCGCCGCCCAGGGCGTCAACATCGTAGCACCCCCGATGTGGGCGCTCCTGGATGTCGACGCCGACAACCGCATCGTGCCGTCGGCCTATGCCACGAACGCCAGGGCGGCCGGTCTCGGCATCATCACCTGGACGCTGGAGCGCTCCGGCCTGCTGCGGAGCCGCGGCGGCTGGTACTACCAGTCCGTCACGCCGGCCATCGACAACGACGGCGACACCTTCGAGGCGCTCCACGTGCTCGCCCGCGACGTCGGCGTTCTCGGCGTGTTCTCCGACTGGCCGGCGACGGTGACCTACTACGCGAACTGCAGGGGCCTGAAATAACGCCCCAAAACGGGGATCGGGAAAAGGCCGGCGCATGCCGGCCTTTTTTTGGGGTTCAATCCAGATCGCCGATCGGCAGATAGAAGAACACGAACCGCCCGCGGCCGATATCGATCATGAGCGTCGCGCCGTGGTGGATGCCATAGTCCACGTAGCCGGGGACGGCGCTGTCCTGATGGCACTCGCTGGCGTGCTGCGGCGATTCGAAATCGCGGTCGCGGTCGTACCACGACAACAGCATGGCATCGCCCAGGCGCGCTCCGGCCTCGCGCTCCGCAATCCGCATGGCCGCCCGATAGTCGGCCGGCGGCGGTTCCGGGTCGAGCGCGACCACCGTCACCCCCGACAGCTCCGTCGCCCGCGGCAGCGGACAGGTCTGGCCCATATCATTGTCGTTGCCGGCATTTCCTTTCATATCGCCACTTTACGCCAACACCGCTCACCGACCAAGAACAGCCGGCTTGACGCCGCGCATTGCCCTCCCCGCGCCCGCGCGCCACACTCGGGCATACTCCCCCACCGATGAGGCACGCCATGGATCTCGAACATCACCGCGATCTGGCGCACGAGTTTCCCAGGCTCAAGCACCGCATCCACGAACTCAAGCAGTCGACCCCCGAGTTCCGTCATCTGTACGACGAGTACCGGACCCTGGACAACGAGATACTGCGCATCGAGCAGGAGATCGAGACGCCATCCGATGACTACACGGAAAATCTGAAACGCCGCCGCGCGCAGCTCAAGGACCGTCTGTACGGCATGCTCACCGGCCGCATCCATCCGCCGGCCGACACCGAGGAGTACGTGGTGCGCCGCAAGTTCCGCCTGCCCGTGGATCATGGCGAGGTATGCCGCGACTGGGCGGAGCAGGGCTACTCCTGCGCCCCCTTCACCGACCCGCCCGGCCAGGAATGGCGCGACTACACGCACGACACCAACGAACTCGTGACCGTGATGGAAGGCCGCCTGGAAGTGGACATGCACGGCGTGCGCTACACCCTGGAGCCTGGTGATGAACTGTTCATCCCGCGCCATGCCCTGCACACGGTGCGCAACGTCGCGGAGCGCGAGACCCGCTGGCTCTACGGCTACGACTGAACCGTCGCGCCCTCCCCCTGCCGTCCCGTGCCGGGGCGTTCTTCCGGCCGCCCACCCCCTCCCGGAACCGGTGTCGTGCAAGCGCTTCCGGCACGACGGGCGGATATCCGCTTAGCAAAAATTTAAGAATCTCTGAGCCAAGATTTAGCAACGCCGTCCGGCGCGCGGGATTAGGCTGTCCCGCACACCCAGAACAACACCGTGTCACAAGGAGACCGCCATGAACACCAAAGGACTGCCGTATTTTCTGCTGTTATCGCTCACCGTGATTTCCGCGCCGGGCATCGCCGCGGATCCGTCCGATGCGCGGATGATCGAGCGCGGGCGCTACCTGGTCGCCACCAGCGGCTGCAACGACTGCCACACACCGGGCTACATGAAGGACGGCACGGTTCCGGAGACGCTCTGGCTGACCGGCAGCGAAGTCGGGTTCCAGGGCCCGTGGGGCACTACCTATCCCGCAAACCTGCGGCTGAAGCTGCAGCAACTCACCGAGGTCGAGTGGCTCGTGCATGCGCGCCGGCAGACGCGCCCGCCCATGCCCTGGTTCAATCTGCGCGACATGCACGACGAGGATCTGCGCGCCATCTACCGGTACATCCGCGCGGCGGGCCCCGCGGGCAAGCCGGCGCCCGAGGCGGCACCGCCCGGAGTGGCGGTAAGGACCCCGTATTTCGACTTCACTCCGAAGAACCTGCCGCAGCGGCATGCGATGAAGTGATGCGAGCGGCGCCGGCATGACGCGAAACCCGATGTGATGAGGAACATCCCGATGAGCGACACCACCCACCATCCGCGCCTGCGGCAGCTCGAGACCATGCTGCTCATCCGCGCCTACGAGGAACGACTCGTCGAGCTGCAGCGCAACGGCGCGCCCGGCACCTGCACCAGCGTCGGCCAGGAGGCCTGCGCGGTGGGCGTGATCGACGCGCTGCAGGCACGCGACCGCATCCTCACCAACCACCGCAGCGCGGCGCATCTGCTGGCGCGCGGCGCCGATCCCGGCCGGCTGATGGCCGAAGTGCTCGGCCGCGTCGACGGCTATTGCGGCGGACGCAGCGGCAGTCTGCACATCTCGGCGAAGGAACTCGGCGTGGTGCTGACTTCCACCATCGTCGGCGGCGAGCTGTCGATGGCGCCCGGCATTGCGCTCGCACAGAAGATGGGCCAGGGCGAAGCCGGCGCCATCACCGCCGTGTTCTTCGGCGACGGCGCCGCCTGCGAGGGCATCTTCCACGAGGCACTCAACCTCGCCGTGCACTGGCGGCTGCCGCTGCTGTTCGTGTGCGAGAACAACCAGTGGCAGGCCTTCGTGCACCGCCGCGAGACCATGGCCGACGAGGCGATATCCGCGTGGGCGCGCGGCCACGGCCTGGAGACCCAGCGTGTCGACGGCAACGATGTCGAGGCCGTGCAGACTGCCGCCGCACAGGCCGTGACGAAGATCCGCGCGACCGGAGAGCCGCAGTTCCTCGAACTGGTGACCTACCGGCTGCGGGGGCATTTCGAGCCCGACGATCAGGCCTATGTGGATCCGGCCGAGCTCAGGCACTGGCAGGCGCGCGACCCGATCCTGCTGCTGCGCGAATGGCTGCTGGGCAGGGGCCTGATCGACGAGGCGGGTCTGGGTGCGATGGAGGGCCGGGTCCGCGCGCGCATCGAAGACGCCACGGCCTTCGCGCAGGCCAGCGCCTGGCCGGCGGCGGAGACGCTCGCGGATCATGCCTACGCCTGACACCGCAGGCTGGAGTAAGCGCAGCGAATCCCGGCAAATCGGTTCGTCTCTGCCGCCATCGTCGGGGTTCGCCGCGCTCACCCCGACCTACGGACCCGTTTACCGTTAGGGACGCGATCCCACCACAGACAGGAGAATTCAGACATGACCCGCATGACCGCCGCCGATGCGATGCACCTGGCCTTGCGCGAAGAAATGCAGCGCGACCCGCGCGTGCTGTTCATGGGCGAGGGCGTCGCCACCAAGCACCCCGACCTGGTGCGCGACTTCGGTACCGAGCGGGTGCGCAACACGCCGCTGGCCGAGGCCATCATCGCCGGCACCGCGGTCGGCGCCGCCGCCGGCGGACTGCGGCCGGTGATCGACCTGCTGTTCGCGCCGTTCCTCGCCTACGCCATGGACGCGCTGGTCAACAGCGCCGGCAAGCTGCGCTATCTCTCCGGAGGACAGTTCGAGTTTCCGCTGGTGACGCTGGCCATGACGGGCAGCGGCTGGTGCGTGGGCGCGCAGCACAACCACAACCTGGAGGCCATGTTCGTGCATGCGCCCGGACTGCACGTGCTGATGCCGGCGGAGCCGGCTGACTTCAAGGGCCTGCTCAAATCGGCCATCCGCGATCCCAACCCGACACTGTTCTTCACCGACATGGCGCTGCTGCATCAGGAAGGCGAGGTGCCCGAGGATCCCGGGCATGTGGTGCCGCTCGGCCAGGCCGCCGTGCGCCGCGCGGGCGGAGACGTGACCCTGGTGAGCTACGCGAAGACGGTGGCCGTCTGCCTGCAGGCGGCGGAAGTGCTGTACGCGCGGGGAATATCCGCCGAGGTGATCGATCTGCGCAGCCTCAAGCCCCTGGACGAGGCGACGGTGCTCCGGTCCGTGCGCAAGACCGGACGACTGATCGTCGTGCACGAGGCCAGCGGGCTGTGCGGCCTCGCCGCCGAGATCGCCGCGCTCGCCGCGACACAGGCCTTCCACGCCCTGCGCGCGCCGGTGGTACGCATCACCGGACCGGATGTGCCCAGCGCCTCGTCCTGGGCGCTCGAGCAGGCGGCGGTGCCGCAGGCGGACGCGATCGTGCAGGCCGCACGCGAACTGATGGCGCGCGATGGATCGTCCATCGGGAGCAGCCTGCATATCGCCTGAACCGGATGCCCCACAGGCAGGTGGGCGCGAGCGCGGCGAACCCGGCAATCCCGCTTAAACCATTTTTGGCCATGGAATCCACGGAAAAAAACACGGAAAGAATTCACGTTGTAAACACAGAGCCACGACCGCAGCCGGG
>JAJJPM010000184.1:0-8623 GCA_032907525.1 Gammaproteobacteria bacterium | reverse complement strand
GGGTTTCGTGGATTTCGTGGCCATCATGTTTTCGATGTTCTTTGCGCGCCTTGGCGTCCTTTGCGGTTAAATTGAAATGAGGAGAGTTCGATGACTGGGGCCGGCACGAGCTACGACATCGCCATCGTCGGCGGCGGCTGCGTCGGCGGGACGCTGGCGTGCGCGCTGGCGCAGGAGGGGCTGCGGGTGGCGGTGATCGAGGCGCGTGAGCCGCAGCGGGTGTGGGCGGCGGGCTCGGTCGATGTGCGCGTGTTCGCCATCACCCGCGCCTCGGAGCGCATCTTCCGCGCCGTCGGCTGCTGGGCGGACATCGAGCGCGGCGGCGTCAGCCCGTTCCGCGAGATGCGTGTGTGGGACGCGGGCGGCGGCGGTGCGATCCATTTCGATTGCGCCGAACTGGGCGAACCGACGCTGGGCTACATCATCGAACAGCGCGTGATCCAGGCGGCGCTGAACGCGCGCATGGAGACGCTGCCGACGCTGGAGCGCCTGTGTCCGGCGGAACTCGGCGCCTTCGAGGCGGACGGCGACGCCATGCGCGTCACGCTCGCCGGCGGCCGTGTGTTGCGCGCCCGGCTGCTGGTCGGCGCCGACGGCGCGGCCTCGCGGGTGCGTGGCATGGCGGGCATCGCCATCGAGACGCGCGACTACGAGCAGGAGGCCGTGGTTGCAGTGGTGACCACCGAGCTGCCGCACCGGGAGACCGCCTGGCAGCGCTTCCTGCCCACCGGCCCGTTGGCCTTCCTGCCGCTGCGCGACGGACGCAGCTCCATCGTCTGGTCGACCACGCCGCAGCAGGCGGCGGAACTGTGCGCGCTGGATACCGACGCCTTCCTCGAGCGCCTGACCGCGGCCTTCGACGGCCGGCTCGGCCGCGTCACCGCGGTCGAGGAGCGGGCGAGCTTCCCGCTGCGGCGGCTGCACGCGAAACACTACATCGCCGAACGGCTGGCCCTGGTCGGTGATGCCGCGCACGTGATCCACCCGCTGGCCGGGCAGGGTGTCAACCTGGGGCTGCTGGATGCGGCGGCGCTCGCCGAGGTCGTGCTCGATGCGCGCGCCGCGGGCCGCGACTTCGGGCTCGCCGCCAACCTGCGCCGCTACGAGCGCTGGCGCCACGGTGACAATCACGCCATGCAGCGGGCCATGGACGGCTTCAAGGACCTGTTCGGCGCGCCGGCGCTGCCCGCGCGCCTGCTGCGCAATGCCGGACTGGGGCTGGTCGACCGCCTCGGCCCCGTCAAACTGCTGCTCGCCCGCCACGCCATGGGTCTGGCCGGCGATCTGCCGAGGATGGCTAGGGAGGGGCTAGGTGCTAGGTACTAGGGACTAGGGACTAGGTACTAGGACTTGCCCCTAGTCCCTAGTCCCTAGTCCCTAACCCCACACCTGCGGTATAGTCGGCACCCTCAACGCAGGCCGTCGTGGGAGAGGGCCCGGGATCGTGATCCCGGGACGCCGAAGGCGCAACTCGCCCGGAAACGCTCAGGCAAAAGGACCACGGCGGTACGTTGACTCTGGAGAGCGGCCGGCCCTGCGTCGGCCCACCGAAGGGGCCAGCACGCCGGCGGCATCCTGCCGGCGTCAATACTCTCAGGTTTGCGGACAGAGGGGCGACGACGACACGTGTGTCCGGCGTCGCCCGTGCCAATGCGCGACGTCGTCCGCAGACCGAAGCTTTGGAGAGTCAGCACCATGGGCCAACGCACCCCGCTGTACGACCGGCATGTCCGCATGGGCGGCAAGATCGTCGATTTTGCCGGCTGGGAGATGCCCATCAACTACGGCTCCCAGATCGAGGAGCATCACGCCGTCCGCCGCGACGCCGGCATGTTCGATGTCTCGCACATGTGCGTGGTCGATCTGACCGGCACCAATACCCGCGCCTTCCTGCGCAAGCTGCTGGCCAACAACATCGACCGCGTGCAGGCGCCGGGCAAGGCGCTGTACAGCTGCATGCTCAATGAGCACGGCGGCGTCATAGACGACCTGATCGTGTACTTCGTGCGGGAGGATTTCTTCCGCATGGTGGTCAACGCAGGCACCCGCGACAAGGATCTGGCCTGGCTCAGGCAGCAGGCCGGGCCCTTCGACGTGCGCGTGCGCGCGCGGCCGGAGCTGGCCATGATCGCGGTGCAGGGACCCAATGCCCGCGCCCACGTGCTGGATCTCCTGGAGCCGAATCTGCGCGAGAACGCGGCGGCGCTGGAGCCGTTTTTCGCCGTGATCGAGGAGGAGAACAACGAGTGGTTCGTGGGCCGTACCGGCTACACGGGCGAGGACGGTTTCGAGATCATCCTGCCGGCCGACGACGCCGTGCAGCTCTGGGACCGGCTGGCCGAGCGTGGTGTGCGCCCCATCGGTCTGGGCGCGCGCGACACGCTGCGCCTGGAGGCCGGCATGAACCTCTACGGGTCCGACATGACCGAGGCCACCACGCCGCTCGAATCCGGTCTGGGCTGGACCATCGGTTGGGAGCCGCCGGGCCGCGATTTCATCGGCCGCGCCGCGCTGGAGAAGCAGCGCGCCGCCGGCGTGCCGTCGAAGCTGGTGGCGCTGGTCCTGGAAGGCAAGGGTGTGCTGCGCAACCACCAGGCGGTCATGACCTCCGCCGGCGCGGGCGAGATCACCAGCGGCAGCTTCTCGCCGACCCTGGGGCGTTCGATCGCGCTGGCGCGCGTCCCTGCGACGGCAACCGGCGAACGCTGCGAGGTCGAGATCCGCGGCCGCCTCGAGCCGGCGCGCATCGTCAGGCTGCCGTTCGTGCGCAACGGCGAGATCAAGGTGCCCCTGTAGGCTGCGGCGAGGCGCAGCCTGACGCACCAGGCCGGAGGCCGCGGTGCGTCGCTGTGCCGACGCACCCTGCGAATGAGGTTTCGACATTCGGTATCGAGAGGAAAACAAGCATGAGCAACATTCCGGCGGACCTGAAATACACCAAGAGCCACGAGTGGCTGAAGCTGAATGCCGACGGCACCGCCGTGATCGGCATCACCGACCATGCCCAGGATCAGCTGGGCGACATGGTCTACGTCGAAGTGCCGGACACGGGGCGTAGCCTCGCAGCGGGCGAGGCCTGCGCCGTGGTCGAGTCGGTGAAGGCCGCCTCGGACGTGTACGCGCCGGTCGCCGGCGAGGTGCTCGAAGGCAACGCCGGCCTGGCCGATGCACCGGAGTCGGTGAACCAGGATCCTTACGGCAGCGGCTGGCTGCTGAAGATGAAGGTCGCCGACGCGGCCGCCGTGGCGGGCCTGCTGGACGCGGCCGCCTACGAGGCCTTCCTGGCGTCGGAAGAGCATTGATGGCTGGCCGCTGCAGGGTGCGTCGCGGCGCGGCCTGACGCACCGAAGCGGGAACCGCGGTGCGCCGCTGCGCCGGCGCACCCTACACATTCGGATTTTGCAGGATCGTTTATGCCGTTCATCCCACATACCGAACAGGACGTCCGCGAGATGCTCGCCGCCATCGGCGCGCCCGACATCGAGACACTGTTCGACGAGATCCCCGCCGAGCTGCGTACCCGCGGACTGGATGCCATTCCGGAGGCGTTGACCGAGCAGGGCATCGCACGCGTGATGCGCGAACGCGCCGCGCGCGACGGTGCGCCCCTGTGCTTCATCGGCGCCGGCGCCTACGAGCACCACATCCCGGCGGCGGTGTGGGAGATCACCACCCGCGGCGAGTTCTACAGCGCCTATACGCCCTACCAGGCCGAGGCCAGCCAGGGCACCCTGCAGCTGCTGTACGAATACCAGACCATGATGACGCGGCTGATGGGGATGGATGTCTCCAACGCCTCGCTGTACGACGGCGCCTCCGCGCTGGCCGAGGCGGTGCTGATGGCGGTGCGCGCCAACCGCCAGTCCAGGAGCAGGCGTATCCTGATGCCGACGACCGTGCATCCGCTGTACCGCAAGGTGGTGCGCAGTATCGTGTCGAATCAGGGTATCGAACTGGTGGAGCTGCCGTACTGCACCGAGTGCGGCCACATCATCCCGGATTCGCTCGCGCAGTACGCCGGCCAGGATTTCACCGCCCTGGTGATTCCGCAGCCGAACTTCTTCGGTGTACTGGAGCCGGTCGACGCGCTCACCGACTGGGCGCACGCCAACAAGGCCCTGGCCATCGGCGTGGTCAACCCGGTGGCGATGGCGCTGCTGAAGCCGCCGGGCCAATGGGGATCGCAGGGCGCCGACATCGCCTGCGGCGAAGGCCAGCCCCTGGGCGTGCCGCTGTCCTCGGGCGGGCCGTATTTCGGCTTCATGTGCTGCCGCAAGGAGCACGTGCGGCAGATGCCCGGGCGCATCGTTGGCCGCACCGTCGACCGCGACGGCCGCACCGGCTACACCCTCACCCTCCAGGCGCGCGAGCAGCACATCCGCCGCTCCAAGGCGACCTCGAACATCTGCACCAACCAGGGCCTGCTGGTGACCGCGGCGACCATCCACATGGCCATCGTCGGCGGCACCGGCCTGCGGAAGGTCGCGCAGACCTGCCATGCCAATACGCGTGCCCTGGTGGCGAAGCTCACCGCCAACCCGTACGTCGAGCCGGTGTTCTCGGGGACCTGTTTCCACGAATGTGTGCTGCGCCTGCGCGTGCCGCTGAAGAATCTGCTGCGCCCGCTGGCGGCGCACAACCTGCTGCCGGGCTACGGGCTGGGGCAGGACTATCCGGAACTCGAGGACTGCCTGCTGGTCTGTGCCACCGAGACCAAGACCGAAGCCGACCTGGACCTGTTCGCCGATCACCTGAACAAGCTGATTGAGCGCCAGACCACGGCGGGCTGCCCGGTCAAGCCGAAGATGTGATGACGGTGGGTGAGTGTTGACCACGAAGGACACAAAGGACACGAAGAAAACCCACAACGAATATCAGAAGACGAATCTCCTCTCCTGTGAGGGGAGAGAGGGTCCGCGGTTCTACTTTGATTGGATTCCCTTCGTGTCCTTTGTGTCCTTCGTGGTGAAAGTGTTTTGAACGGTACAATGACGACCGCAAACAAGGAGGACAAGGCATGGCCAAGATCACGCTGCAGGGCAATCCCATCAACACCAACGGCGAGCTGCCGAAGGTCGGCAGCCAGGCGCCGGATTTCAGACTGGTCGACACCCAGCTGAACGACCGCAGCCTCGCCGACTACAAGGGCAAGAAGAAACTGCTCAATATCGTGCCCAGCCTGGATACGCCGGTGTGCGCCACCTCGACCAAGAAATTCAACGATCACGCCAAGGGCCGCGATGACGTGGTCATGCTGGTCATCGCCGCCGACCTGCCGTTCGCGATGGGCCGCTTCTGCACCGGCGAGAGCATCGACAAGGTCATTCCGCTGTCGATGATGCGCAGCAGGAATTTCGCCAAGGATTACGGCGTGCTGATCACGGACGGTCCGCTGGCCGGCATCACCGCCCGCGCCGTGGTGGTGCTGGACGCGAACGACAAGGTCGTCTACACCGAGCTGGTGCCGGAGATCGCGCAGGAGCCGGACTACGACAAGGCGCTTGCCGCGCTCTGACAGAGGGCGGTGCAATACAGAGGGCGGACTTGCAGCAGTAAATGAGGGCGGCAGTAAGTGGATGGGGCGGCAGTAATTTAATGGGGACAGACTTAAGTCTGTCCCCAAATACGCCGCCGACGCAGAACAGGCGCACGCAGTCGTAGCAGTTGTATCAGAGAAGGCAGTTCCAGACACCACAACCCCGAAAGCGACAACCGACCATGCTCATCTTCGAACACTCCCGTCCCGGCCGCGCCGCCGCCGCCCAATCGCCATCCGCCGCGGACTGCGCCGACATCCCCGCAGAGCTGCTGCGCGACGACGCGCCCGGCCTGCCGGAAGTCTCCGAGCTGCAGGCGGTGCGCCACTACACGCGGCTGTCGCAGAAGAACTTCTCCATCGATACGAATTTCTATCCGCTCGGCTCCTGCACCATGAAGTACAACCCGCGCGCCTGCAATACGCTGGCGATGCTGCCGGGTTTCCTGGCGCGGCATCCGCTGGGGCCGGCGTCGGCGGGGCAGGGCTTCATGGCCTGCATGTACGAACTGCAGGAGATGCTCAAGGAGGTCACCGGCATGCAGGCGGTGTCGCTGACGCCGGCGGCCGGTGCCCAGGGCGAATTCGCCGGTGTGGCGATGATCCGCGCCTATCATGATGCGCGCAACGACACGGCGCGCACCGAGATCCTGGTGCCGGACGCGGCGCACGGCACCAATCCGGCAACGGCGACCATGTGCGGTTATGCCGTGCGTGAGATACCCACCGACAGGCAGGGCGACGTCGACCTGGAGGCGCTCAAGGCCGCCGTCGGCCCGCACACCGCGGGCATCATGCTCACCAATCCCTCGACGCTGGGTGTCTTCGAACGCCGCATCAAAGAGATCGCGAAGATCGTCCACGACGCCGGCGGCCTGCTGTACTACGACGGCGCCAACCTGAACGCGATCCTCGGCAAGGTGCGCCCCGGCGACATGGGCTTCGACGTCATCCACATGAATCTGCACAAGACCTTCTCCACCCCGCACGGCGGCGGCGGTCCGGGCGCGGGCCCGGTGGGCGTGAGCAAGCGCCTGGAACCCTTCCTGCCGGTGCCGATGGTCGGCTACGACGGCGATGAGTACCACTGGATCACCGAAAAGGAAAAGCCGCAGTCCATCGGCCGGCTGTCGGCCTTCATGGGCAACGCCGGCGTGCTGCTGCGCGCCTATGTGTATGCCTGCATGCTCGGCCGCGAGGGCATGCAGCGTGTGGCCGAGTACGCCACGCTGAACGCGAACTATCTGATGGCGCGGCTGCGCGACGCCGGTTTCGATCTGGCCTTCCCGAACCGGCGCGCGACGCACGAATTCATCGTCACGCTGAAGCGGCAGGAGAAGGAGCTCGGCGTGTCCGCCATGGATGTCGCCAAGCGGCTGCTGGATTTCGGCTACCATGCGCCGACGACGTACTTCCCGCTGCTGGTGCCGGAGTGCCTGCTCATCGAACCCAGCGAGACCGAGGCCAAGGAGGATCTGGACGGTTTCGTCGAGGCGATGACCAGGATTCTGGAGGAGGCCCGCAGCACACCGGAGGTCCTGAAGGAGGCGCCGCATACGCAGCCGGTGCGCCGCCTGGACGACGTGCGCGCCGCGCGCGAACTCGATCTCGTCTGGCAGGCGCAGGTCTGACGCGTGGGCAAGCCGGCCGGCAATACGGGGCTGCGGCGCCTGGTCAATGCCGCCGGGTTTTCCTGGAAGGGATTGTGCGCCGCTTTCCGCTTCGAAGCCGCGTTCCGTCAGGAACTGTTCGCGAGCATGGTCATCGTGCCGCTGGCCTTCTGGCTGGGCGGCACGGGCCTGGAGCGCGCGATCCTGATCGCGGTCTGGGGGCTGGTGCTGATCACCGAGCTGCTCAATTCCGGCATCGAGGCCGTGGTCGACCGCATCAGCGACGAGCGTCACGAACTCGCCGGACGCGCCAAGGATCTCGGCTCCGCCGCCGTGCTGCTCGCGCTGATCAACGCCGCGTTGGTCTGGGCGCTGGTGCTGTGGGGTTGAACTGATTTATGGCCACGAAATCCACGAAACCCACCAACGTATTCTCGGCCGACGCGCGTCCAAGCCGCGTGGCGTGGCCGTTATAGGGTGCATCGTCACCGCGATGCGCCCTGCGGCCGTGCCCCGAATTATTTTCGTGGGTTTCGTGGATTTCGTGGCGCATTGAAATAGAGAAGAGAGAGAAAGCCATGTCCGCACTGATCTGTGGTTCCTTCGCCTACGACACCATCATGGTGTTCCACGACCGTTTCAAGAACCACATCCTGCCCGACAAGGTGCACATTCTGAACGTGGCCTTCCACGTGCCCGACATGCGCCGCGAGTTCGGCGGCTGCGCGGCCAACATCGCCTACAACCTCAAGCTGCTCGGCGGAGACCCGCTGCCGATGGGCACGGTCGGCACCGACTTCGCGCCCTATGCCGAATGGCTGGACCGGCACGGCATTCCGCGCAAGCACGTCACCGTGGTCGAAGGCACCTACACGGCGCAGGCCTTCATCACCACGGATCTCGACGACAACCAGATCATCGCCTTCCATCCCGGCGCCATGGACCACGCGCACCGCAACCGCGTCGAGGACGCCGACGGCGTCACCATCGGCATGGTCTCGCCCGACGGCCGGACCGCCATGCTCGAGCACGCCACGGAATTCGCCGAGGCCGGCATTCCCTTCATTTTCGATCCCGGCCAGGGGCTGCCGCTGTTCGGCGGCGAGGATCTGCGCGATTTCATCGACAAGGCGACCTACGTCTGCGTCAACGACTACGAGTCGCAGCTGATCTGCGACCGCACCGGCCTGTCGCCGCACGAGATCGCCGAGCGCGTGGCCGGTCTGATCGTCACCCGCGGCGCCAAGGGCTCGGAGATCTACCTGCCCAACCACCGGATCGACATTCCCGCTGCACAGGCCCGCGAGGTCCTCGATCCCACCGGCTGCGGCGACGCCTATCGTGCCGGTCTGCTGTACGGCCTGATGCACGATCTCGACTGGGAGGTCACCGGGCGGGTCGCAGCGCTCATGGGCGCCATCAAGATCGAACGCCACGGCACCCAGAATCACCGCTTCGAGCGCGACGAATTCGCCGA
>JAJJPM010000183.1:0-34239 GCA_032907525.1 Gammaproteobacteria bacterium | reverse complement strand
ACTGGCGGGGGCGGGCAGGGTCGAGGGACTAGGTGCTAGGGCCGAGGGGCTAGGGACTAGGGACTAGGGACTAGGGACTAGGGACTAGGGACTAGGTAAGACGCTTCGGCTTGGTTTCACTCTTAGCTAGCCCCTAGTCCCTAGCCCCTCGGCCCTAGCACCTAGTCCCTCGACCCTAGCCCCTAGCCCATCAACCCACCTGCCGCCAGGCCAGGCCCAGCGTCTGGTCGGCCACGCCGATCCAGTCCGGCCCGCAGCCCAGGGCGTCGGCGAGCGCGGCGCGCGCCAGCTCCGGGCGGTTGTTCTTGTCGCTGAGGTGGGCGGCGACCAGATGGCGCAACGCACCGGTGTCGAGGTCCGTCAGCAGCTCCGCGGCCTGGTGGTTGCTCAGGTGTCCGAGGTGTCCGCCGACACGGCGCTTGAGCGCGGGCGGATAGGGACCGCCGGCCAGCATGCCGGTGTCGTGGTTGCACTCCAGCAGCAGGGCCTGGCAACCGTCCAGCTGCCGGCGGATGTGGCTGGTGACGCTGCCGGTATCGGTGAGCACGCCGAGACGCACCGCGCCGTCGCCGAACACGAACTGACAGGGTTCGCGGGCGTCGTGCGGCACGGGAAAGGGCGTGATCTCCAGATCGCCGATGGCGAAGGCCTCGAGGCCGCAGAACCAGTCGAGGCTGGGCACTTCGGTGTCGCCGTGCACCACGGAAGTGCCGGCGGTCATCCACACGGGGATGCCGAAGCGGCGAGCCAGTGCGGGCACGCCGCCGATGTGGTCGCTGTGTTCGTGGGTGACGAGTATGGCGTGGATGTCTTCCGGCGATTTGCCCAGACGCGCGAGCCGGCGCCGGGTCTCGGCGACGGAGAAACCGCAATCCACCATCACACAGGTACGCCCCGCCTCCACCAATGTGGCATTACCGCGACTGCCGCTGCCGAGGGAGGAGAATCTGAGCATTCTTAGGGGCTAGGGGCTAGGGGCTAGGGGCTAGGGGCTAGGGGCTAGCTAAGGGTAAAACCAAGTCGAAGCATTTTTCCTAGTCCCTAGTCCCTAGTCCCTAGCCCCTACCCCCTGCATTTATCGCATCTGCTCCTGCACCAGCGTGAGGATGCGCTTGGCGGTGGACGAGTTGTCGCGCTCGCCCTTGCTGTTCTGCACCGTCACGAGGGTCCGGTCGCCCTCGGCGCTCAGCACGATGCGGTACTGCTCGGCATCCGAGGGTTCGTCGTCGCCCCAGAACTTGAGTTTGGACAGGAAGCCGCGCTTCTCGTCCTCCTTGAGCGGGTCGTTGTAGCGCACGAAATACAGGCCGCCGCTGCGGTCGCGATCCTCGACGGTGAAGCCGACGCGGTCCAGCGCCAGGCCGACCTCGCGCCAGGCGCGCGAGAAGCCCTCGTCCACTCTGAGCGTGGTCGCGCCGGCGGCGTCGACGACCAGCTGCGAACGCGGCGCACGCTCCGGCGCCGGCTGGGCGATCTGCGCCGCGGCCTTCTCTTCGGCGGCCCCCATGAACACCATCATGCGGCGCAGCATCTCGGCCTCCAGCTCGGGATCGGACGGCCGCGGTTTCCACATGGTGCCCTCGCTGGATTCGGCGCCGCCCTGCAGCACCTCCTCCATGCCGCGGTGCGCGATGAAGACCTCGGTCCCGCCCTCGGCGGTACGCTCTAGGCGCACACGGAAGCGGTCGCGGGTGGCCGCGGAGTAGAGATATTCCAGCGCGCGGCCGATGGTGCGACGGATGAAATCCTGCGGGATGTCGGCGCGGTTCTCGGCCCAGTCGGTCTCCAGAATGCCGACCGCGGGATCGTCCACCGTCAGGATGAAACCGGCCTGCAGCCAGAAATCGCGCACCTTCGGCCACACCGCCTCGGGCGGTGCGTTCACCACCAGCCAGCGCTTGTCGTCGCTGCGCTGGATGCGCATGTTCTCGGGCTGCACCAGCACACCGCTGCGGCTGGCACCGGCCGCGCCGGGCCCCTGGCCGGCGGCATATTCCGAGAGGGTCGTCGTGCCGCCGTCCGGCACGACCAGGGCGTCTTCGATGGTGGCGCTGCTGAGGTCGGGCGGAATCTCCAGCGACGGCTCCACCCGGCTCTGCTTGTAGTCGGCCTTTTCGCCGGTCACTTTCTTCCAGGTGCTGCAGCCGGTCAGGGAGGCGGCGATCAGCAGCGCGGTAAGCAGTCGGGCAGCGGTGGAGCTGGTCATGGGCATGGCAATCCGTGTGGACAAGTGCGAAATCGGTTGGTTCACAGTACGCCGGCCTGACTCAGCGCGGCGCGGACCGTGGCGTGGTGCTGCGGCGACAGCGGCGTCAGGGGCAGGCGGATGCCGCGCGGAATCAACCCCATTTCGGCCAGCGCCCACTTCACCGGAATGGGGTTGGCCTCGACGAACAGGTCGCGGTGCAGGGCCTGCAGCGTGGCGTCGATCGCCCGGGCGCGGGCTTCGTCGCCGGCCAGCGCCGCGGCGCACATCTCGTGCATCGCCCGCGGCGCCACATTGGCGGTCACGGAGATGACACCCTTCCCGCCCAGCAGCATGACGTCCAGCGCGGTCGCGTCGTCGCCGCTGTACAGGTCCAGCCGGTCGCCGCAGCGCGCGAGGATGTCACGGGCGCGATCCAGGCTGCCCGTCGCTTCCTTGATGCCGACGATGTTGGAGATGTCCGCGAGGCGCTCGACCGTCTCCGGCAGCATGTCGCAGGCGGTGCGGCCGGGCACATTGTACAGAATCTGGGGAATGGGCACGGCCTCGGCGACGGCCTTGTGGTGCAGGTACAGGCCTTCCTGGGTCGGCTTGTTGTAGTAGGGCGTGACCAGCAGACAGGCGTCCGCACCGGCCTTGAGCGCGCAGCGCGTCAGGCTGATGGCCTCGGTGGTGGAATTCGCGCCGGTGCCGGCAATGACCGGAACGCGGCCGGCCGTGAGCTCGACGACGCGTCGGATGAGCTCGCAGTGCTCGTGCTCGTCGAGCGTCGCGGATTCGCCGGTGGTGCCCACGGCGACGAGAGCATCGGTTCCCTGACTGATATGGAATTCGATCAGCCCGGCGAGGCTGTCGTCGTCGACCGCACCGTCCTCCCGCATGGGGGTGACCAGCGCGACCATGCTGCCGTGGAACATGCAACCTCTCCGGGAGACGGGAAAATCCCCCACATACTACTTGGCTGACAAATGACTGACAAGCGAACTGGCGGCGGGCCGCCGGGGTGCAGTACCATGCGGCCGGACCTTTTCCCGACCCGGAACGACCGCTGTCATGACCGAACCCAAGCCGATCCGCGAAATCCGCATCAACCCCATCGTCCCCAGTGAATCCGTGCTGGTCGCCACCGCCCGTTCCATGCGCCCGCGCAAGGCCGAGGACCCGGCGCCGCGCGACACCCGCCGGCACGTGGACACCTGCCCGTTCTGCACGGGCAACGAGCACATGACTCCGCCGACCATCGCCGCCTATCCGGACGACGGGAACTGGCAGGCGCGCATCGTCGAGAACCTCTACCCGGTGCTCGGCGACGACCGCGCCGGTGGCAGCCTGGTATTCGGCCTGCAGCAGGCCATCGAGGGCTACGGGCGCCACGAGGTCATCATCGACCACCGCCAGCACGGCATCGCCCTGCACGAGATGAGCGAGGCGCACCTGGTACTGCTGTTCGGCGCCTATCGCGAGCGTATCGCCCAGCTGTACGCCAACGACGCGCGCCTGCGCTACGTGCTGGTCTTCAAGAATTTCGGGCCGGCGGCCGGTGCCAGCATCGCGCACACCCACAGCCAGATCATCGCCATGCCAGTGGTGCCGGAGAACGTCTACAACGAGGTCACCCAGAGCCGCACCCATTACCAGAAGCACCACCAGTGCATCTTCTGTTCGCTCATCGACGAGGCGCTGACGTTCGAGGCGACCATCTACGACCGCAGCTCGGGCCAGATCCGCCGGCGCATCAGCGTCGGCCAGTACGTGGTCGAGCGCGGCGAACGCTTCATCGCCATCAAGCCCTTCGCCAGCCGCTACGAATGGGAGGTGCACATCCTGCCGCTCCAGCACCAGAGCGATTTCCTCGCCATCAGCGATTCCGATCGGCAGGACCTCGCCCGCGTGGTCAAGCGCACCATGGCGCGCCTGGACGCGGTCATCGGCGGCGCGCAGTACAACTTCTTCCTGCACTCCAAGCCACGCGGCGAGGAGTTCGCCGACTGCGACGCCAGCTACCACTGGCACCTGGAGATCTGCCCCCGCACCAGCATCCCCACCGGCTTCGAGCTGGGCTCGGGCCTGTTCGTCAGCACCATCAGCCCGGAAGAGGCCGCCGAGAAGCTGCGCAGCGTGGACCTGGACAGCCCGGTGGAATAGCCCCGGACCCGTGCAAGTCCGCGAAAAGGTGATACACTCTCGGCCACCAAGCACCCGCGACCCACTCCCCTGCACGCGTTCTACCGAGCCGACATGAGCGCCCCGAAACAGACCAATCTCGTCATCTCCGCCCTGGGCAAGGACCGGCCCGGCATCGTGAACGACCTGTCGCGCCTGGTCTTCGACAGCGGCTGCAACCTCGCCGACAGCCGCATGACCGTCCTGGGCGGCGACTTCGCGGTGATCCTGCTGGTCACCGGCAACTGGAGTTCCATCGCCAAGCTGGAGGATCAGCTGCCGGGGCTCGCGGAGCGGCTGGAGATGAACATCATTTCCCGGCGCACCGCCGACCGCGAGCAGCATCGCGACCTGCTGCCCTACGCCGTCGACGTCGTCGCGCTGGACAACCCCGGCATCGTCCACAGCCTGGCCAATTTCTTCTCGACGCGGCAGATCAACATCCAGGATCTCGCCACCACCAGCTATTCCGCGCCGCACACCGGCACGCCGATGTTCTCGGTGCACATGCGGGTGGACATCCCCGCGCGCCTGCACATCGCCACGCTGCGCGACGAGTTCATGGATTTCTGCGACCAGTTCAACCTCGACGCCATTATCGAACCGGTCAAAGGCTGACACGCCCACCGGAACCCGCATGAGCAAGATCACTCTCGGCAAGAAGGTTCCCGATTTCCGCCTTCCGGCCACCGGTGGCCGGGAAATCCGGCTCGCCGACCTGAAAGGCTCGAACGTCGTGCTGTATTTCTACCCGAAGGACAGCACGCCGGGCTGCACCCTGGAAGGCCAGGACTTCCGCGACCGGCATGCCAGGTTCAGGCGGCTGAACACCGTCATCCTCGGCGTCTCGCGCGACAGCCTCGCCGCCCACGAGAAGTTCAGGGAGAAGCAGAATTTCCCCTTCGAACTGCTGTCCGATGCCGACGAGAAGGTCTGCCGGCTGTTCGATGTCATCAAAGAGAAGAACATGTACGGCAGGAAGGTCATGGGCGTCGAACGCAGCACCTTCCTGATCGACGCCGCCGGCGTGCTGCGCGCGGAATGGCGCAAGGTGAAAGTGCCCGGCCACGCCGACGAGGTGCTCGCGGCGGTGAAGGCGCTGGGCAAATCTTAGTCCACGCCGCAAAAACCAATGCGCCACGAAACCCACGAAAAAACCCGATGGTGAAAACCCTGCCTCCTTTCGCGGGTTTCGTGGATTTCGTGGCCATCAGGCAGTTTCAGCAGAGGTCACCTTGAGCAGAAAAGAATTCGCCGGCAAACGCCTGTTCGTGCTGGACACCAACGTCCTGATGCACGACCCCACCGCCCTGTTCCGCTTCCAGGAGCACGATCTCTTCCTGCCCATGGCGGTACTGGAGGAACTGGACAATGCCAAGGTCGGCATGACGGAGGTCGCGCGCAACGTGCGCCAGACCAACCGCTTCCTCGACGAACTGACCTGCCAGGCCACTCATAGTGACATCGAGGCCGGTCTGCCGCTGGAAAACCGCGCCGCGACCGCCAACGGCCACGCCGCCGGCAAACTGTACCTGCAGACGCGCATCCTCAACGCCGAGCTGCCCGCCGGCATGCCCGGCAGCAAGAAGGACAACAGCATCCTCAGCACGGCGCTGGCGCTGCAGAAGGAACGCACCGACGTCTCGGTGACGCTGGTATCCAAGGACATCAACCTGCGCATCAAGGCCGCGGTGCTGGGCATCCACGCCGAGGACTACTACAACGACCAGGTCCTCGACGACGTCAGCCTGCTGTACCCAGGCCGCGCCGAACTCGGCGACGAGTTCTGGGACACGCACGGCGAGGGCATGGATTCCTGGCAGGAGAACGGCCGCAGCTTCTATCGGGTGCGGGGACCTCAGGTCGAGAACTGGCACCCCAACCAGTGCCTGTCGCTGGGCGGCAGCCGCTCGATGGAGGTTCTGGTGCGCAGCCGCGAGGGCGACGGCGCGGTGCTGGAGGTCGCGACCGACTACCGCAAGGCCAGCCATGCGGTGTGGGGCATCAACGCGCGCAACGTCGATCAGAACTTCGCGCTCAATCTGCTGATGGATCCCGAGATCGACTTCGTCAGCCTGGTCGGCCAGGCCGGCACCGGCAAGACGCTGCTGGCGCTGGCCGCCGGTCTCGCGCAGGTGCTCGACGACAAGCGCTATTCCGAGATCATCATGACCCGCGTGACCATCCCGGTCGGCGAGGACATCGGCTTCCTGCCCGGCACCGAAGAGGAAAAGATGACGCCGTGGATGGGCGCGCTGATGGACAACCTCGAGGTGCTGACCAAATCCGAAGGCGGCGACTGGGGCCGCGCGGCGACCAACGACCTGCTCGCCAGCCGCATCCGCATCCGCTCGCTGAACTTCATGCGCGGCCGCACCTTCCTGAACAAGTACCTCATCCTCGACGAGGCGCAGAACCTGACCTCGAAGCAGATGAAGACCCTGGTCACCCGCGCCGGCCCCGGCACCAAGGTGATCTGCCTGGGCAACATCGCCCAGATCGACACCCCCTACCTGACCGAGACCAGCTCCGGCCTGACCTACGTCGTCGACCGCTTCAAGGACTGGGCGCACAGCGGCCACATCATCCTGCGCCAGGGCGAACGCTCGCGACTGGCCGATTTCGCCTCGGCGAATCTGTGAAAGCTCAACTATTACCGCAAAGGACGCAAAGGCGCGCGAAGAACATCGAAAACATGATGGCCACGAAATCCACGAAACCCACGAAAAGGATTTATGTTTACACCCATTAGCTTTCGTGGGTTTCGTGGATTTCGTGGCTAAAGAGGTTTTTCTTTGTGCGCCTTTGCGTCCCTTGCGGTGGAAATCGTGTTTACGCAGCCTCCGCATCGAGCGAGCGCGGCCAGGCCTTGAGGACGGCCTGGACGAGGGTGGCGAGCGGAATGGCGAAGAACACGCCCCAGAAGCCCCAGAGGCCGCCGAACACCAGCACGGCGACGATGATGGCGACGGGATGCAGGTTCACCACCTCCGAGAACAGCACCGGCACCAGCACGTTGCCGTCGAGCGCCTGGATGACCAGATAGGCCACCATGATCCAGGCGAAGTCCGGACCCCAGCCCCACTGGAAATAGGCGATCAGCGCCACCGGGACGGTCGCCACCATGGCGCCGATATAAGGGATGATCACCGACAGACCGACCAGCGTGCCGAGCAGTATCGCGTACTGCAGACCCATCAGCTTGAAGGTGATATAGGTGACCACGCCGACGATGACGATCTCCCACACCTTGCCGCGCACGTAATTGCCGATCTGGCGGTCGACGTCGTGCCAGACGGCCGTCGACAGGGCGCGCTCGCGCGGCAGATAGTGGGTGATCCAGTCGAGAATGCGCTGCTTGTCCTTGAGGAAGAAGAACACCAGCAGCGGCATCAGGATCAGGTACACCAGAGCCGTTATCAGCCCCACCAGGGATGCCACTGACATCGACAGCGCGCGCTGCCCGAAGCGCCCGACCTCGCTGCTGATGGCGGAGATGAGCTGCCCGACCTGCTCCTCGCTGATGAAGCCCGGGTAGCGCTCCGGGAGATGCAGCAGCGCGGCGTGGCCGCGGGAAATCATCTCGGGCAGTTGCTGGATCAGCTGGGTCAGCTGATAGGAGAGCCGCGGCAGGATTCCCAGCAGCGTGAACAGCAGCACCGCCATGAAGACCACGAACACCAGCGCGACCGCCAGGGCGCGCCGTACGCCGCGCCGCTCCAGAGGTGCCACGATGCCTTCCAGCAGATAGGCGATCACCACGCTCGCCAGCACCGGCGCCAGCATGTTGCCGAACATGAGGACCACGGCGAAGCCGGCGATCAGGAACAGCGCCAGGCTGACGACCTGGGGATTGCTGAAGTGGCGGCGGAACCAGTCGCGGACGATTTCCATGAGGCTCAGTGATTCTGACCCGACTTCAGCTCCTGATAGAAGCGCCGGAAGACCACCTCGAGCTCGTCGATGACCTCCGCGGCCTCCCGCCCCTGTATGACGTGCTGGGCCACCAGCGCCGACGTCTCGTTGAGTATCTTGCTCTTGTCGAGCATCGGATAGGTCCGCGACAGCCGCTTGACCGCCTTGACGACCGACTCCTGTTCCGGCCGGGGAATGGCTTCGGGTTCCGGGATGGGCGCCGGCGCCTCGGGCGCGACGGGTGCCGCGACCGCGCCCGCGCGGCTGCGCAGGAACTCGGCGAAGGCCAGCAGCGTCGCCTGGTCGCCGGCGGGCAGCGATCGGAACAGCGCCAGCAGCTGATCGTCCAGTCGGGACATGCCGCCGCTCACTCCGCCTGATGGGTCTTGCAGTAGTTCTGCGCGAATTCGAGCAGCTCGTCCATGGCGCGGTGGCGGAACTTCTGCTTCTGGTGCACGAAGGAGAACGGCCGCTCCAGATTCGGATCCAGCGTCAGCGCCACCAGCGTACCCAGCTGCAGTTCCTTGTTGATGGTCGCGCGCGACACGATGGACACGCCCATGCCGGCCTCCACCGCGCCCTTCACCGCCTCGGGGCTGCCGAGTTCCATGCAGATGGAAATCTCGTTGACGTTGATGTTGCAGGCGTTGAGGTATTCGGCGATGACCTCGCGGGTGCCCGAGCCCTCCTCGCGGCATATGTAGGGGTGCTTGAGCAGTTCCCCGATCTTGACCTTCTTGAGGCTGGCCAGCGGATGCTTTTTGGGCACGATGGCGACCAGCTGGTCCATGCGGCAGACATCGACGACGAGATTCTTGTTCAGCACCGGCGCCTCGACCACGCCGAGGTCGATGATGTTGTTCTCCACCATGGAGACGATGCCGTCGGTGTTGGACACCTTGAGGTGCACGTTGACCTCGGGATACTTCACCCGGAAGTCGCCCAGCAGCGCCGGCAGCATGTACTCGGCGATGGTGGTGCTCGCGCCGATCATGACCACGCCGCTGATGTCGCCGGTCATCTCGCGCACGGCGTTCTCCATCTCGGCGTACAGGTCGAAGATGCGGTCGGCGTACTCGAACACCCGCCGCCCGGCCTCCGTGAGGCTGATGCGGTTGTGCGTCCGGTCGAACAGGCGCGTGTTGAAGTATTCCTCGAGCTGGCGCACCTGGAAGGTGACCGCCGGCTGGGTCATGTGCAGGGTCTCGGCCGCCTTGGTGAAGCTCAGGAGACGGGCGACGGTGTGAAACACCTGGAGTCTGCGATCAGCCATACACTTCTCGATGTTCCAATAGGTTAGGGAGCCCTGCGGGATTCACGGGGCGGGCCGGCGCGTGCGGGCGGCGCACCCGGGCCGGGAACGCGCCCGCGCCTGCCCGGAGGCGGCGCTAATCCTACCAGCTTAGTCAACGAACATAAAATATTCTGATACGGATATGCGTGGATTCAGGAGGCCGTCCCCCGGCCGGGGCGCCTCCACAGGAAGGCGTAATACATCACGGGGATCACCAGCAGGGTCAGCACCGTCGATACCAGGATGCCGAAGATCAGCGAGATCGCCAGACCGCTGAAGATCGGGTCGTCCAGGATGAACAGCGCGCCCAGCATCGCCGCCAGCCCCGTCAGCACGATGGGCTTGGCGCGCACCGCGCCCGACCGCAGCACCGCCTCCTCGAAGGCCACGCCGCGTTCGACCTCGGCGTTGATGAAATCCACCAGCAGAATGGAGTTGCGCACGATGATGCCGGCCAGCGCGATCATGCCGATCATGGACGTGGCGGTGAACGGCGCGCCCAGCAGCGCATGCCCCGGCATCACGCCGATGACCGTGAGCGGGATGGGCGCCATGATGATCAGCGGCACCAGATAGGAACGGAACTGGGCGACCACCAGCAGATAGATCAGCAGCAGGCCCACCGAATAGGCGATGCCCATGTCGCGGAAGGTCTCGTAGGTCACCTGCCATTCGCCGTCCCATTTCACCGCGTAGCGGTAGGGATTCTCCGGCTGTTCGACGAAGAACTGCTCCAGCGGCTGGCCGGTGTCGACGCGCAGGTCATGGAGCTGCCCGACCATGTCGAACATGCCATACAGCGGACTGTCCAGGCGGCCGGCCATGTCGCCGGTGACCATGACCATGGGCAACAGATCCTTGTGATGGATGGCGTGCTCCCGCTGCGCCTCCGTCACGGTCACCAGGTCGGCGAGCGCCACCTGCCGCCCGCCGGCACCGGCGAGCCTGAGCGAGAACAGCCGCTCGATGCGATCCTTGTCCGCCACCGGGAATTCCAGGCGCACGGGGATCGGATACTTCTGGCCTTCGCTGTGCAGATAGGTGACGTCGTCGCCGGACAACACGGTGCCGACCGCGTCGACCACCGCCGCCGGAGAGACGCCCAGCAGTGCCGCACGCTCGCGATCGACATGGATCCGGATCTGCGGCGCAGGCGTCTCGACGCTGTCGTCGACGTCGACGATGTCGGTGGTCTGCTCGAACACCGTGCGCACCTGCCTGGCGACGCGGATCTGGCCGGCATAATCCAGCCCGTAGATCTCCGCCACCAGCGGCGACAGCACGGGCGGTCCCGGCGGGACCTCGACGATCTTCACGTTGGCGTCGTAGCGGGAGCCGATTTCCTGCAGCGGCGCCCGCACCGACGCCGCGATCTCGTGGCTCTTGCGGTCGCGCAGCGACTTGTCCACCAGATTCACCTGGATGTCGCCCACGTTCGCCCCTTCGCGCAGGTAGTACTGCCGTACCAGACCGTTGAAGTTGATGGGCGCCGAGGTGCCGGCGTAGATCTGGTAGTCGGTGACCTCGGGCACCTCGCGCAGGTAGCGGCCAAGTTCGCCCAGCACCTGCGTCGTGCGCTCCAGCGCGGTGCCTTCCGGCATATCGACAACGATCTGGAATTCCGACTTGTTGTCGAAGGGCAGCATCTTCAGCACCACCCACTTCACCGCGGCGAGCCCCAGCGACAGCACGATCAGCACAAGCACCGTCGCCGCCAGGGCCCGCCGCCGGCCGCGTCCCTGCGCACCGCCCAGAAACGGCCCGACACGTCGACGGAAGAAGGCCAGCAAGCGCGGCGACACGCCTTCGCCCGCATCGCCGTGCGCCGCTTCGCGGCCGATCATCTTCAGCGTGAGCCAGGGCGTCACCACGAACGCCACCGCCAGCGAGATCAGCATCCCGATGCTGGCATTGATGGGAATCGGACTCATGTACGGACCCATCAGACCGGTCACGAAGGCCATCGGCAGCAAGGCCGCGATGACGGTGAAGGTCGCCAGGATCGTCGGGCCGCCGACCTCGTCGACCGCCAGGGGGATCGCCTCGACGAGGCTGCGCCCGCCCATCTGCATGTGGCGATGGATGTTCTCCACCACGACGATGGCGTCATCGACCAGGATGCCGATGGAGAAGATCAGCGCGAACAGCGACACGCGATTGAGTGTGAAGCCCCAGGCCCATGAGGCGAACAATGTGATCGCCAGGGTGATGATCACCGCCAGACCGACGATGACCGCCTCGCGCCAGCCCAGCGCCACCAGGACCAGCAGCACCACGAGCGCCGTGGCGAAGGCGAGCTTGGCGATCAGCGTCTGCGCCTTGTCGTTGGCGGTCTCGCCATAGTTGCGGGTGATGGTCATCTCGACGCCCTCGGGGACGAAGATGCCCCGGAGATGGTCCAGCCGGGTGATGACCTGATCGGCGATGGTCACGGCGTTCGTGCCGGGCTTCTTCCCGATGGCGAGCGTCACTGCGGGAAACTCGCCCTGAGCCGCGATGCCCTTGCCGGCCGCGGCCGGCCCCGTCCCGAACCAGGCATAACGTTCCGGCTGATCGGCACCGGAACGGATCTCCGCGACATCGCGCAGATAGACCGGCCGGCCATCGTGCACGCCCACGACGAGCGAACCGAGCTCGTCGGCGTGGCTGAGGAAATCACCGGTGCGCACCAGAATCTCGGCATTCCCGGCGACCAGCGCCCCGCTGTCGCCGGCCTGGTTGGCGGTCTGCAGGGCACTGCGCAGGGCGTCCAGACTGATGCCCGCACCCGCCATCCGCTGCGCGTCCAGAAGGACGTGCGCGACCCGATCGGGCCCGCCGAGCGTATAGATCTCGCGGGTGCCCGGAACACGCTTGAGCTCGGCTTCGATGGCATGCGCGACGGCCTGCAGTTCCAGCGCGCCGCGCTGCGGATCGGCCGTCCACAGCGTGACCGTCACGATGGGGACGTCGTCGATGCCCTTCGGTTTGATGATGGGCTGCTGCGTACCCAGATTGGCGGGCAGCCAGTCCTGGTTGGAGAACACCGCGTTGTAGAGCCGCACGATCGCCTGCGTGCGGTCCTCCCCGACCTCGTATTCGACGGTGAGCACGGACATGCCCGGCCGCGACACGGAATAGATGTGCTTGACGCCCTCGATCTCCGACATCACCTGTTCGGCGGGCGTCGTGACCAGCCGCTCCACCTCGACGGCGGTCGCACCCGGGAACGGTATGAAGACGTTCGCGAAGGTGACGTTGATCTGCGGTTCCTCCTCGCGCGGCGTGATCGCCACGGCGAACAGGCCCAGCAGAAAACCCACCAGCGCCAGCAGCGGGGTGATCTGGGACTGCAGGAACTTGCGCGCGATGGCGCCGGAGATACCGAGTCGTTCGCTCACGGCGTGGCGTCCGCCGTCTGCTGCTTGAGGAGAACGGCCGCGGAAACGGGATCGAGCGCGACCCGCTCGCCGGACTCGAGGCCGGCCAGCACGACCACGTGGCCATCGCCGGTGGCGTGACCCGCGCGGATCTGCCGGAAGGTCACCGCACCGTCGACAGCCACGACATAGACACCCGTGACCTCACTGCGCCGCACCAGTGCGGACTGCGGGATGAGCAGCTGTTCGCCCTTGCCCAGCGGGAAACCGACCTTGACCAGCATGCCGGGATAGAGGCCGTGGCTGCCGGGCGCGAGGTCCAGGCGCACGCGGAAGCTGTGGCTGCCCGGTTCGGCGTACGGTGATACGGTAATGGATTCACCGGCCAGGACCGCGCCGGCATCGGTATAGACACGTGCCGCGTCCGGTGCCAGCGCCCGCACCTCGGTAATATAGCGCTGCGGCACGGCCGTCACGGCGCGCAGGCGTTCCAGCGACAGGCCGGTCATCAGCGGCTGCCCCGGGTTGGCGGTCTCGCCCACCTCGACATGGCGCTCGACCACGATGCCGCTGTACGGCGCGCGTACGACCGCATGTTCCAGCTGCTCGCTGGCTTCCGCGAGCCGTGCCTGGGCGCTTTCGAAGCGCGCCTGGGCGGCCTTGAGTTCGGCATCGGCCCGGTCCATGGCCGCCTTCGCCACCAGCCCCCTGGCGAAGATCCCGGCGATGCGATCGCGCTCGTCGCGTGCCTCGCGCAGCCGTGCGCGCGCCTCCTCGAGGCCGGCCTCGGCCTGCTTCTGGCGCGCCGCCTGCTCGGTCGCCCGGAAGCGCAGCAGCACTGCGCCGCGTTCCACGTAGTCGTCGACGTCGAACAGGATCTCCTCGATGCGTCCCGAAGTCTGGGCAGAAACCGTGGCCCGATGCACTGCCTCGACCACACCGTCGAACCTCTGTTCGAGGGCGATCTCGCGGACGGCCGCCGGCTGCGTGTCGAGATCCGCGGCGCCGGCGATACCAGCCAACGAGAGCGCCAGCAACGAGGACAGCAATGGGCGGAAACAGGTCGGCATCCGGAATCTCCTGTGGATAGAGATACAAGATACAAGATACAAGATACAAGTGAAACTTGCGTCCGGCACGGCGAGAGGCCACGGCAGCGAATGCCGACACGCGTCCAGCGACGCACACGGTCAGCACCCATCAAAAGAACAGACCCGCCTTGCGGCGGGTCTGTCTGTACGTGTGGCCGTCGATGCCGGCTACATGCGGAAGCGCCCCATCAGGCTCTGCAGCTGCGCCGACAGGCGCGCCAGTTCGTCGCTGGCGCTGGCCGTCTGCTGGGCGCCGGCTGCGGTCTGGTCGGCCACGTCACGGATATTGCTGACGTTGGCGTTGATTTCGGCGGCAACGGCGCTCTGCTCCTCGGCCGCGCTGGCGATCTGGGTGTTCATGTCGTTGATCTGGGAAACCGAGCCGGCGATCCCCGCCAGCGACTCCGCCGCCTTCTCCACCTGATCTGAGCAGTCCTTGGCCATGCCGCGTGCTTCGTTCATCACCCGGACGGCATCGCCCGCGCCCACCTGCAGGCGCTCGATCATCTGCTGGATCTCCTGGGTCGACTTCTGGGTGCGGCTCGCCAGCGTGCGCACCTCATCGGCGACTACGGCAAAACCACGGCCCTGCTCCCCTGCACGCGCGGCCTCGATGGCCGCGTTCAGGGCCAGCAGATTGGTCTGCTCGGCAATGCCGCGGATCACATCCAGCACCATGCCGATGCTCTCCGACTCGTTTTCCAGCTTCTGGATGACGCCGGAGGCGCGTTCCATTTCATTCACCAGATTATCGATGCCACCCAGAGCCTCCGTGGCCACCAGGGCACCGCCTTTGGCGTCGCGGTCGGCCTGCTGCGCCGACTGCGCGGCCAGCGCGGCGTTGTGAGCCACTTCCTGCACGGTCGCGGTCATCTGGTTCATGGCCGTGGCCACATGCTCGATCTCGACCTGCTGGTTCTGCACCCCGCGACTGGTCTCGTCGGTGACAGCGGACAGTTCCTCGGCGGCGGCCGCGACCTGCGTCGTGGCACCGCTGATTTCATGGATGATGTTGCGCAGATTGTCGCGCATGGTGTTGAAGCTGCCGACGATTTCGCCGATCAGATCGTGGCTTTCCACCTCGCAGGCCACGTTCAGGTCGTTCTGACTGATGGCGTTGGCCGCCCCGGAAATATGCTTGAGTTTGCGCAGCAGGATCGTGCTGACCAGCCAGTAGTTCGCAGCGCCCAGCACCGGGCTGAGCAGCAGAATCAGAACCGTCCACCCCAGCAGGCCGGGGTCCCAGTCCGTAGCCAGGCGGGCGACGCTCGGGAACAGCGCGCCCACCACCACCCAGAAGACGATGGAGGCGGCAAGAAGGTTTCTCAGGATACTCCGTTTCATAGATTCACCCACAAGGCTGGACCGGTTAGGGCACAATGCCCGATGTTGTTCGGAACCCGCATTTACCGCGCGCACCCTCAGATGCTCAAGGCAAGATTTGCGCCGGCCTGGGGATTGCGTCGGGCGCCGACATCGGCCGCATCATGCCGGCGTATGCGCCCGCCCGCCTTCGCAGACTCCTGTCGGATAGCGACGGTTGTCGCAAAAAACTTAAGAGTGGCGGAGGGATCGCCGGAGAACAGACATAAGTCGGGCATCGCGGCCGAGGGACGCATTGCCAGGCCGACAAATGCAAAGACCCCGGAGGTCCGGGGTCTTCGGGCAAGAACAGAAGGGAAACCTCAGGGATTGCCGCCGACTGCGACGGTGAGCGCCTTGCGGATGGCCTCGGGGCTCGGCATGAGCTTCATGAAGCTGTTCTCGCCCATCATCTTGAGGTCGGGATAGTGGACCGCCATGCGGAAGCGCATATGCAGGGCGACCACGCGGTTGCCGGTGACCATCACCTCATAGGGGAGATAGGGCGTACCCTTCAGCTCACCAAAATTGACCACGCCCATCTGGAACTTGTCGTCCATGTACTGGTCGCCGTTGGGTCCGGCCTGCATGGACACGCCGTAGATGGTCTCTTCCTTGCCCGGGATGTCGATGCGGTACAGCTGGCGCACCCCTACGGTGTTGGAAGCCAGATTCTGCTCGACCGCCTTCAGCGCCTCCTCATGGCTGGCATAGGTCGCCAGATCATAGGGGTCGTTGAAGTACTCCATGCCGAAGGTGTAGTGGTACCTGCCGAGCTTGCGCTCGGTCAGACCCTTCTCGGAACCGAATTCCTGAATGTTGCCGAGGGCCTTGGCCAGGGTTTCGGCCGTATTGGCCAGGTTGTCCTTGAGCCGGTAGGCATAGGCCATGTAGACGGGGTTGACGTACGCGACCTGCAACTCGTCGCCGACCTTGGTCACCGCGGCACGCTGAGCGGCGGCGAATCCGCCGTACTCCGATTTGGCTGCCACCTTCTTCAGCGCGTCGTTGGTGAAGATGATGACATGTGCGTCGGCATAGGGCTCGTAGTCTCCCACGACCTGGAATCCCGCCCCGGCCAGCGCCTGTTTGACCTCGGCCACCTTGGTCTGCATGTCCCCCGCGCCGCGGTAAGCGAGGATGAAGGGCTTGTACACATCGGCCGCCTGCACGCCGGACGCCAGCGGCAACAGCGCCACGACCGCCGTCAACAGCGCGGCAAACAGTTTCATGATTCTTGCCATATGCAGAGCCTCCTATCCATAAACCTTTGATTGTTGGTGTGCCGCCATTCTAGATGAAACGATCCTGCCGTGCGACAGATTAAATGACGAAAAAAAAGGGCCATGTCAACCATGGCCCTTTTGGTTTCCGGTGAACGCAGGGTCGCTCCGTTCAGACGGACGCTGTCAGAACTTCATCGCGTAGCTGAGTTCGATGGCGTTCTGGTCCATGCCGATCTCGGTGCCGAAGTTGAAGCCCGTGAACGGCCCGGTTCCCTGATACGTATAGGACTGATCCTCGCGGAACGCATGCATATAGGTCACGCTGATCTCGTTGTAGGCGGTCGGCGCATACGTGAAACCCAGAGTGACATGCTTCTCCACCACGCCAGGCGCCAGGATATTGAACAGGTTCTGGTCGGGATCGATGGGGTTCTCGCCATAGTTGATGCCGCCGCGGAACGTCCACTGGTTGTTGTACTGGTAGTTCACACCCAGTTTGTAGACGGTGATGTCCTCCCAGCCGAAACCCCAGCCCGCGTCCGTGCCCAGCTGCCCCGTGCCGGAATAGGAACCGGTCTGCAGGGCCTCCAGCATGGCAGCGTAGAACTGATCGGCGGTCGGACCCTGGTTGGCGATGGCGGCGACGTCCCCATAGAGAATGCGCTGCACGTCGAAGGCCACTGTGGTCTTGGGGCTGACCTTGACCGCGATGCCGACGCCGAAGTTGGCGGGGATGTCGAAATCGCCCTGTTCCGCGAACAGGCCCTCGTACCGCTCGAACTCCTGCATGTAGATCTTCGACGAGGCCGAGGCGCCCAGCGTGACGTTGTCGGTGATGTTGCCGGTCCAGCCCAGGCGGACGCCGGCGCCCCAGGCGTCGTCGTCGCCCTTGTTGGTCACGTGGGCCGGCGAGGAAGACAGCGCCTGGAACAGACCCAGGCCATAGGAACGGAAGCGCTGATAACCCACCAGCAGTGAGGCGCCCACGGCGTGATCTTCGTTCAGCTTGGCGGAGACCGTGGGGGCGATGATGACCTGCGACAGGTTCACGCCCAGCGCCGGCGTATTGTTGGGGTTCATGCCGAAGCCCATCAGGACCGCATCCGGCACGGTGCCGCCCAATCCATTCGGCGGTGGCGCAACGATCATGCCCGCAAAGCCGCTCGGCACGCCGCCGCAGAACGCGGAGCCGTTGCAGCCGATGGCCGGACCGAGGGCATCGGTGTAGAGGTTGCTGTTGTAGCGCGTATTCATACCGCCGTTGGCCGTGATGCTCAGGCCGGCGGTGATATTGCCCATGTTGAAGGCGAAACCGGCATGGGGGATGGCAAACAGCGTCGCACCGCTGTCGACCTTGCCGGTGTCGGCGCCGCCGATCATCGAGGCGTCCAGACGCGCATCACGCCTCGGGTTGAACAGTTCCACACCGAAGTCCATGCGGTTGCCGATGAAGGAAATGCCCGAAGGGTTGGTCGCCGGCGCGAGCGAATCCTGCGCGTAGGCGATGCCGGTGCCGGCCATGCCGCGGTTCTTGGTGCCGTAACCGATCTTGAAGTAGCCGTTGGTGGCATAGGCCGCCGGGGCGGCGATGGCCGCGGCGACAGCGGCCGCTACCAATGAGTATCTGACGTTGCCTTTCATGAGTCTCATCCCTCCTGGCTAGGATTCTGAGTAATAAATAGTTGTTTTTTCGCCACAACCCCGATGGGTGCGCAACAGAATGACAATGCGGTCACAACTTGTCAATTCGCCCAAAAAATCATTTCAGCCACGGAAGCACACGGAAGGCACTGAAATGCAATAGCGTCGTGAAGCTCCGCCCGGCTCCTGCCGGATGAGGAGGGTTGCAGCACGAAATCTATGATCTTATCGGTTTTCCGTGCGTTTCCGTGGCAGATGCGGTTTTAGGGTTCACAAGCGACTGCAAAGCGCGTGCCACGGCTTGCCGACACGCGCTTCGTTGCAGGGCAGCAACAGCAACGGCCGACCGTCGCGTTTTTTGAATGGTTTTGTGCTTCAATAGCCGCAACGTCCTACAACAATGCCAACCCCGAGGAGAGTCGCACATGACCGAATACCGTCACCTGCACCTTAAGCGCCGGATGTTTGTCGCCACCATCCTTGCCGGCGCGACCAGCCAGATCCACGCGGCCGGCTTCGCCCTGATCGAGCAGGGTGTCAGCGGACTGGGCACTGCCTTTGCCGGCGCCGCGGCCAGCGCGGAGGATGCCTCGACGATCTTCTACAACCCGGCGGGCCTCACCTATCTGGAGGGCAGCCAGCTCAGTGTCGCGGGCCACCTTGTCCGACCCTCCGCGGAGTTCTCCGGCACCGCTACCAACGCGCTCGGCGCCCCGATCAGCGGCGGCATGGGCGGCGATGCGGGGGATCTCGCCCTGGTGCCCAACTTCTACTACAGCCGCAGGCTGCCGAACGACTTCGTCTTCGGTCTGGGCGTCAACGCCCCCTTCGGCCTCAAGACCGAATACGACGCGGATTGGGTGGGCCGCTATCACGCCATCGAATCCGAAGTAAAGACCGTCAACATCAACCCGTCCATCGCCTACAAGGCGGCGCCGAATCTGTCGGTGGGCGTGGGCGTGAGCGCGCAGTACATCGAGGCGACACTGAGTCAGGCAATCGACCAGAACAGCGTGTGCGTCGCCCGCCAGGTCGCGGCCGGCGTTCCCGTGGCCACCGCAATCGCCGGCTGCGCCCCGGTGACCGGCGACGCCACCGGCACGGTCGAGGGCGACGACTGGAGCTTCGGCTACAACTTCGGGATCATCTACGAAGCCGGCACGAACACCCGCGTAGGCTTCTCCTACCGTTCGAAGATCAAGCAGGAACTGGAGGGTGACGCGTCCTTCGCGAATGCGCATCCGGCCTTCACGATGCTGAACGTCTTCGTGCCGACCTCGGTCACGGCAGACGTCACCTTGCCGGAAAGCGCATCCCTCAGCCTCTATCACGCCATCAATCCGACCGTGGCGCTGCTGGCGGACGTGTCCTGGACCCGCTGGAGCCGCTTCGACGAGTTGCGCATCGAATACGCCTCGGCACAGCCCGACAGCGTCACCCCGGAGAACTGGGACAACAGTATGCGCTATTCCCTCGGCCTGAATTACCGCTACAACAGCGCCTGGCTCCTGCGCGACGCGGCCGCCCGTATCACACTGCGTGAGTCTGCGTCCCTTAGGTGGTACCATTCGCTGAATAACCAAAGGGCGGTACTGGCCGACGCAACATGGACGCGCTGGAGCCGATTCAAGGAACTGGTGGTCGACTTCGCCAACCCGCTGCAAACGGACAGTAGCACCCCGGAAAACTGGGACAACAGCATGCGCTATTCCCTCGGCCTGAATTACCGCTACAACAGCGCCTGGCTCCTGCGCGCCGGCATCGCCTACGACGAGGAACCCATCCCTGACGCCCAGCATCGCACACCACGCATCCCGGGCAACGACCGCACCTGGCTGGCCTTCGGCGCGAACTATCGCTATTCGCCGGCATTGTCCTTCGACGTGGGCTATGCGCACCTGTTCGTGGACGACACGCCGATCGACGTGTCCACAGCCACGGCCGGCGCGCTCGTCGGAGAATACGACAACTCGGTGGACATCCTCAGCGCGCAGGTGAACTGGAAATTCTGAGACAGGGAACCGCGCTCGACGACAGCAGAACGGCGCGCACAAAAAAACCGCCCGGCTTGAAGCCGGGCGGTTTTTTTTGAGCAGTCCCCGCGCCTTGAACGGTCACCGGCGCAATGCCGACGAAGTCATCCGGGTGCGGGTATGCGAAGTCCCGACAGCTCAGGCCTTCTTGATCAGGAAGTGGTACTTGCCACCCTCTTCCTTCGACTCCAGCAGGGTGTTGCCGGTCTGCTTGGCGAACGCCTCGAAGTCCTTAACGGAACCCGGGTCGGTCGCGATGATGTGCAGGACCTTGCCGCTGGTGAGGCCGCCGAGCGCCTTCTTTGCACGCAGGATGGGCAGCGGGCAGTTCAGGCCGGACGCATCCAGCTCCTCGTCGAAATTAGCCATGT
This sequence comes from Gammaproteobacteria bacterium, assembly GCA_032907525.1. Taxonomy (GTDB): domain Bacteria; phylum Pseudomonadota; class Gammaproteobacteria; order Thiohalobacterales; family Thiohalobacteraceae; genus JAHJQQ01. The sequence continues at coordinate 13,578 of JAJJPM010000183.1, read as the reverse complement.
GTGAGACTCCTCTTTATTACTGACGTGAGTGTTCGTGGGTAGAACCGTGCCAGGTCGTTGAAACGGGATCGTTGAAAAAAGCAGAGCTCTTATATGCCAACTACCCCTCAAACGCAACCCTAGACAATACAACCGCTTTCCATTTGACAACGCCTCAGGCCGAAGCGCTGCTGGCCTGCGGCAGCACTATCGGTAGTCCCTGCCGGGCCCAGTCCAGCAGCCCGCCGCGCAGGTTGATGAACTGGCGTCCGCCGCCGCGTCCCGCGAGGAAAGCGCAGGCCTGCGCGGAGCGGGCTCCCGACCGGCAGTACACGACCATCGGTCTTCCGTCCCGCGACCAATCGTCGGCCCGCAGCGGCACGAGGTGGAGAGGAACCAGTTCGGCGCCCTCTATGATTCCTTGAGCGGCTTCCTGCGGCGTCCGCACATCGATGAGCTGAATGCTGTCCGGCGCCTCCCGCAGGATCCTGGCCAGCTCCCGGCTGTCGATTTCCGGAACTCCAAACATGCGTATTCTCCCGAATCGGAATGTCAATATTAACGGATACTAATATATGATGCCTTTGATCACCAGCCCCGGGAACCCCCGATCCGCGCCCGGCACGGAGGCCAAACCCCGGTGGCATGGGAACAATCACTCGCGTATCGTGGTCCACTGATGCACTTCATCCGACCCGAAGAGTCCCGCCTGATCGCTATGTCGCCGTTTCTGCGCTTGCTGCTGCTGGGTTCGCTGTGCCTGCCACCGATCTACCCCAGTTTCGCAGTGGATTTGCCCAACATCGGCGACCCCGCCGAACGTCTGATCACGCCCGAGCAGGAACGGCAGCTCGGCGAGGCCTTCATGCGCAGGTTGCGGCAGGGTGTGCCGTTCGTGGACGATCCGGAGCTCAACGCCTACCTCGACAACCTCGGCAGCACCCTGGTCGCCAACAGCGACGACCCCGGGCAGCGCTTCACCTTCTTTATCGTGAAGGACGACGCCATCAACGCCTTCGCAGCGCCGGGCGGCTTCATCGGCACGCACAGCGCCCTGTTCCTCGCGGCGCGCAACGAGAGTGAGCTGGCCGGCGTGCTGGCGCACGAAATCGCGCATGTCACCCAGAAGCATCTGGTCCGCGCCTACGATTCGGCGAGCCGCCTCAGCCTGCCCACGGCCGCGGCCATTCTGGCGGCCATTCTGATCGGCACCCAGGACAGCGAGGCGGGCCAGGCGGCCATCATGTCGGTCCAGGCCGGCTCGATCCAGCAGCAGATCAATTTCACCCGTGCGAACGAAAAGGAGGCGGACCGCATCGGCATGCAGACCCTGTCGCGCTCGGAATTCGATCCCATGGGCATGCCGGGGTTCTTCGAGCGCCTGTATCAGAGCACCCGCTACTATGGCGATCAGCTGCCGCCCTTCCTCAGCACCCATCCGGTCACCACCGACCGTATCGCCGACTCCACCGCGCGCGCGGAGCAGGCACGTCCACACAAGGTCCGCGACAGCCTGGGCTTCTACCTCGCCCAGGCCAAGCTGCGGGTGCTGACCGCGAAGGATCCCAAACAGGTCCTGAACTATTTCTCGCAGTCCCGCACGGAGCCACCGCTGCCGGATGCAGCGCGCCATTACGGACGGGGCCTCGCCCTGGCCGCCGCCGGTCAGCACACGGAGGCGCAACGCGCCCTGGAACGGCTGGCGGAGGCGGACCCCGACCGCATCGCCTACCAGCTGGCCCTGGCGGAGATCGACCAGGGTGCGGGCCGCAACGATGCCGCGCTGAGCCGCTACCGGAACATGCTCGCGCTCTATCCCGGCAATCCGGTGATCGTCCAGGGCTACGCCCACGCCCTCCTCGACAACCGGCGCTTCGCCGATGCCCACCGGGTGCTGGAGGAGTTCCGGCGCGACCAGGCACTGCCCCAGCCCGGCCTCTATCAGCTGCTGGCAAAAGCCAGCACCGGCATGGGACGTCCCGTCGATGCCCATGAGGCGATGGCGGAATACTACTATCTCAACGGGCAAACCCACGCGGCAGTCGAACAGTTGACGCTGGCCTCCCGACTGCCCGGCCAGGACTTCTACCAGGCGTCACGGATCGAGGCGCGACTGCGCGAGCTCAAGGCCATCGCTCTGGAGGAGAAGAAAGACCAGCGCTGAGCCCGGCCGGACACAGGGAATATATCCGCCGACCATGCCGTCTAACTTGTCGACGATGCGTCGGAGATCGTGCCCTGTGCAGCACGGAAATACTGTGTCTATTAGTATGTTAATGGACCCTGAGGCGGGCCGTGGGCAGCCTGTGAGCTTTGACTCACCGGGATGGCGACGCTATAGTCCGGGCGTATGTCGTGCAGTACCAAACCTTCGCTGTATAACGACGCCGGCAGGTCGCGGGCGGCTCGTCGGCCATAAATCACACCTTCGCACCACTAAACCCACTGAGGAGGCAACGATGCGGCAATCCCTGAGCATCCTTTCAACCGCCGCTTCCTTGGCAGCACTGCTCGGGAGCCTGGCAATGGCCCCCTCCGCAGCAGTCGCCGCCGAAGCAGCTGCGGCATCCGTCGTAGAACAGGGCAAAAAGATCGCGTTCGACCGCAAGAAAGGCAACTGCCTGTCCTGTCACCACATCGACGGGGGCGAACTGCCCGGCAACATCGGACCGCCGCTCGTGGCCATGCAGGCGCGCTTCCCGGACAAGGCCAAGCTCCGCGCCCAGATCTGGGACTCGACCAAGGCCAACCCCAACAGCATGATGCCGCCCTTCGGGCGCCACAAGGTGCTGACCGAAGACGAGATCGACAAAGTCGTCGAGTACATCTACACCCTCTAGCCACAGGCATTGGCAACGTTAGGAGAAGCAGCAGTGACGAACATGAAACGTAGAACTCTTCTGAAAGGAACCCTGGCCGCCAGTGCCGTGGGCATGGCGATCGGCGCCGGTCTGCTGACCCCGCGCGCCGTGCTGGCGGCTTGGCCCAAGGACGCCTTCGATGCCAAGAGCGTGGATGCTGCGTTGTCCGGCCTGTTCGGCAGCACGCAGCTCGAGGGCAGCGACAAGATCAAGATCAAGGTGCCGGATATCGCCGAAAACGGCTCCGTGGTGCCGGTCTCGGTCGAAACCGACATAACCGGCGTGGAGGCGATCAGCATCATCGCCGAGAAGAACGCTTCTCCGCTGACCTCCTCGTACACGCTGGGCGCGGGCACCGAGCCGTTCGTCGCCACCCGCATCAAGCTCGGCGCGACCTCGAGCGTGATCGCCGTGGTCAAGGCCGGCGGCAAGCTCTACAGCACCGGCAAAGAGGTCAAGGTCACCATCGGCGGTTGCGGCGGCTGAGCGGCGCGCCCCATCCGATCCTGACACTCACACGATTACGCAAGAGGAAGCAGCACAATGGCAAACACGATTAAGGTTCGCGCCAAGCTGGCCGGCGATGTGACCACGGTCAAGGCGCTGATCAGCCACCCGATGGACACCGGCCTGGTCAAGGACAAGAAGACCGGTAAGCCGATCCCGGCACACTTCATCCAGGAAGTGGTCTGCGAGCACAACGGCAACGCCGTCCTGACCGCACTATGGGGCGTCGCCATCTCCAAGAACCCCTACCTGTCCTTCCGTTTCAAGGGCGCCAAGGCCGGCGACAAGCTGACCATGCGCTGGGTCGACAACACCGGTCAGAGCGATTCGCAGGAAACCGTCATCGACTGAGAAACGAACAGATCGCGCCGCCAGGCGCGATCTGACTATCCACCGAAGGAGACATTATCAATGAGAAAACTCCTGAGCATCGTGGCGGCCCTGGGGATTGCAGCGTCCCTGCCGTACACGGCCAATGCCACCCCGGAACAGGATCTGAAGGACTTCCGAGCGTACTTCAAGAAGCGCTTCCCGCAGGTGCCGTTCAACGAATTCGGCAACGGCGTCTATGCCATCGATCCGGAGTCCCGCGCGCAGTGGGAGGCCATCGAGGATTTTCCACCGTATGAAGTGGCCATCGAGAACGGCAAGAAGCTGTTCGAGACGCCTTTCAAGAACGGCAAGACCTATGCGAGCTGTTTTCCCAATGGCGGCATCGGCATCCGTCAGGACTACCCGAAATTCGACGCCACGAAGGGTGAGGTGGTCACGCTCGAATCGGCCATCAACGATTGCCGCGAGGCCAACGGCGAAAAGCCCCTGCCGAACAAAGGCGGCGCGATCGCCGACCTCGTCTCCTACATGGCCTATACCTCGCGCGGCAACAAGATGAACGTGGTCATCCCCAACGACCCTCGTGCGCTGGCTATCTACGAACGGGGCAAGCAGCACTTCTACGCCAAACGCGGCCAGCTCAACATGGCCTGCGCGGACTGCCATGTCTACAACGCCGGCAACTACGTCCGTGCCGACCTGCTGAGCCCGGCACTGGGGCATGTGACGCACTTCCCGGTGTACCGTTCGAATTCGGGCAGCATGGTGAACCTGCAGGACCGCTATGCGGGCTGCAACAAGCAGGTACGCGCCAAGGACTACCCCTTGCAGGGCGACGAATACCGCGCACTCGAGTACTTCCATTCGTATATGAGCAACGGTATCGAAGTGAACGGACCCGGCTCACGCAAGTAGGCCGAGTCCCACCCGCGAACCCGGTTTGGCCCGCCAAGCCGGGTTCGTTCGTTTAGGCGGACGGAATATCCCATCCTGGTTTGGATACGGAATATCCGACACCGGCGGCACGTCCCAGAGTATCACCCGAGCAAGCGGTCCAGACGGCGGGCACAGCTCCTCACCGGCCGCGTGTTTCACCCATTTTCCGGAGGCATGAAATGACCATCTCACGCCGCGAATTTCTGCAGATGCTGGCGATCGCCAGCGCCGCGGGCATCAATCTGTCCGGATGCGATTCCGGCCCCGACAAGTCCGCCGGCGGCGTCAAGCCCGCCAAGGGCCCGAGCGACCTGTACGAGCTGCCGCCGTTCGGCAATGTGTCCCTGCTCCACTATACGGATTGCCATGCGCAGCTCCTGCCGGTGTACTTCCGCGAACCGAACATCAATCTCGGCGTGGCCGGTATGGCCGGCCAGCCTCCGCATCTGGTCGGCGACGCCTTCCTGAAACATTACGGAATCAAGCCGGGTACGCCCGAGGCGCACGCCTTCACCTACCTCAATTTCGTCGAGGCGGCACGCGAATACGGCAAGATCGGCGGATTCGCCCATCTGGCGACGCTGGTCAAGCGCATCCGCGCCCAACGCCCCGGTGCCCTGCTGCTGGACGGCGGCGACACCTGGCAGGGCTCCGCCACCTCGCTGTGGACCAACGGCCAGGACATGGTCGACGCGCAGCTCCTGCTGGGCGTGGACATCATGACGCCGCACTGGGAAATGACCTTCGGTGCCGACCGCGTGCGCGAGATCATCGAGAAGGACTTCAAGGACCGCATCGAATTCCTCGCTCAGAACGTGGTGGACAACGAGTGGGGCGAGCAGGTCTTCAAGCCCTATGTGATCCGCGAGATCAACGGCGTGCCCACCGCCATCATCGGCCAGGCCTTCCCCTACACGCCCATCGCGAATCCGCGCTTCATGGTTCCCGACTGGAGCTTCGGCATCCGCGACGAACGCATGCAGGAGATGGTCGACAACGCCCGCGGCGAAGGCGCCCAGGTGGTCGTCGTGCTGTCGCACAACGGCATGGATGTGGACCTCAAGATGGCCAGCCGCGTGAGCGGCATCGACGCCATCATGGGCGGCCACACACATGATGCGGTGCCCGCGCCGGTCGTGGTATCGAACCCCGGCGGCAAGACCCTGGTCACCAACGCCGGCTCGAACAGCAAGTACCTCGCAGTGCTCGATCTCGATGTCAAGAACGGCAAGGTCAGCGACTACCGCTACCGTCTGCTGCCGGTGTTCTCGAACCTGCTGCCGGCGGATGCCGAGATGGCGGCCTACATCGACAAGATGCGCGCGCCCTTCAAGGACAAACTCGACGAGCAGCTCGCGGTCAGCGACGACCTGCTCTATCGCCGCGGCAACTTCAACGGCACCTTCGACCAGCTCATCTGCGACGGCCTGATGGCAGTGACCGGCGCCCAGATCGCCTTTTCGCCCGGTTTCCGCTGGGGCGTGAGCGTGCTGCCGGGCGAACCCATCACCATGGATCAGCTGATGACGCAGACCGCCATCACCTACCCCAATGTGACGCTCAACCCCATGACCGGCGCGCGTATCAAGGAAATCCTGGAAGACGTCGCCGACAACCTGTTCAATGCGGATCCCTACTACCAGCAGGGCGGCGACATGGTACGCGTGGGCGGGCTGCAGTACAGCATCGATCCGGCGGCGGAGATGGGCAAGCGCATCGGCGACATGCAGCTCGGCGGCGAACCGCTCGATGCCGGCAAGGAGTACCTGGTCGCCGGCTGGGCCAGCGTGCAGGAGACGCCTGCCGGCGACACCGGCCGGCCGGTGTGGGATGTCGTGGCGGAGTATCTGCGCGACGTGAAGACCGTCAGCGGCATCAAGCTGAACGAACCGGTCATCAAAGGTATGAGCGGCAACCCGGGTTATGCGCCGCTGAGTTGAGACCGGGGCGCAGTCCAGGACAAAAAAGCCCGCGTGGGGGACCACGCGGGCTTTTTCTATGGCTCCTCGACGTGCGCCGCCTGGACGGCCGCCAACGCGAAAAAGGCGAGAATGGTGGGCCGTGTAGGATTCGAACCTACGACCAATGGATTAAAAGTCCACTGCTCTACCGGCTGAGCTAACGGCCCATGGCGGGAAAGCGGCACATGATACCCGACCGGGCGGGGCGCGAAAACCCCGCCGACCGGAAGACCGCGAGTCGACGGATCAGACCGCCTCGAGCCGCCGCATGCCCGACGGCAGCAGCCGCAGGTCAACGAGGGCCGTGATCAGCGCGGCCGGAAAGCTCGCCTCGCCTTCGTACACCATGCGGTAGTACTGCACCTTCATGGTCAGCGCGCTGCCCAGCACGATGCCGCCGAAGGCGATGAAGGAGCCGATGGCGAGCGTGGAGATGCCGGTGATGCCCTGGCCGATGGTGCAGCCCAGGGCCAGCACGCCGCCGAAGCCCATCAGCAGGGCGCCGACGAAGTGGTTGACGAAGTCGCGCACGCTGGCGAACCACTCGAAGCGGAAGCCGCGGCTGACCAGCGCCCACAGGAACGAGCCGAGGATCACGCCGAACAGCGACATCACACCAAAGGTGAGGTAGGTACTCTTCAGGCCCTCGGATACGTAGCCGAGGGTCTGCCCCATGGGATTGATGAAGGTGAACGACTGCGGGCTGAGCGGCCGCGTGTCGGCCGGCTTGCCCTCGGGGGAGTCGGCGAGGAAGTCCCACTGCTGCGCGTACTCGCGCAGCGAATACTGCTCGCCGTCCAGGTCGATGGCGACGTTGCTGGTGAGATACCAGGCGCCCAGCACCGTCAGACCGACCACCAGACCGCCGAGGATGTTGTCGAAACGACCGCGGAAATCGACGGACTTGAACACGTACACGAGCAGCGCCAGACCCAGCACCGCGCCCATGGCGAGGCGCAGCGTCGGGGCGCCCGCGGCGCCGCCGACCACCGCACCCAGATCCTGGGTGGTCTTGAGGTTGATCGCCAGCGGCCGGATCCAGTCGTAGAACAGCACGGTGAACAGCGTCTGGTCGCTGCCGGGGAAAGGATTGACCATGAAGTAGGCGATCACCGCGATCACCACCAGCACCATCACCGACTTCAGGTTGCCGCCGCCGATGCGGATCAGTGTCTTGTTGCCGCAGCCGCTGGCCAGCGTCATGCCGATGCCGAACAGGATGCCGCCGAGCAGGTTCTCGGCCCAGATCAGCTGCCCCGCCCGGTAGGGCGGAAAGGAATCGCCCGGCGCGACCAGGCCGGCATATTCGAGTCCGGCCACGCCCAGCATGGCGATGGCGATGGCGAACACCCAGGCACGGAAGCGGCCGGTATCGCCCATGTTCACCCAGTCCGAGACCGCGCCCATGGTGCAGAAGTTGGTCTTGTTGGCGACGAAGCCAAGGATCACCGCGATAACGAACGTCCCCCAGAGAAAGAACGATTGGGCGGCGGCAAAATTGTCGAAAACCATGGTGTCATTCCCTCATGCTGGGCGCGCCTCGCACACCCGTCTCTACAACGGCGAACCGGCCGGACAGGACGCGTGGCCGCGCACTCCCCCGGATTCTTCCCCGGAGTCCGCCCCCGGTGCCGAGCGGGCTCCGGGTCCTGTCGACCAGCTGCAATGATAAGTCATTGCGCGCCGGCCGGCTCAATCCACCACATAGCGGGTAGGGTCCGGCACGCCGGCGGCCGCGAAGCCTGCGGCCCGCAGTCGGCAGGAGTCGCAACGCCCGCAGGCACGGCCTTCGTCGTCCGCCGCATAGCAGGACAGCGTCAGCCCGTAATCCACCCCCAACCTCACCCCGGTGTGGATGATCTCGGCCTTGCTCATCCGTATGAGGGGCGCATTGACGCGGAAGGCGGCGCCTTCCACGCCGGCGCGTGTGGCTAGATTGGCTAGACGCTCGAAGGCAGCGATATATTCCGGGCGGCAGTCCGGATAGCCGGAGTAATCCACGGCGTTCACGCCGATGAAGAGATCCTGCGCGCCCAGCACCTCCGCCCAGCCCAGGGCCAGGGCCAGGAACACCGTATTGCGCGCCGGCACGTAGGTTACGGGGATGCCCTCGCTGGGCGCCTGCGGCACGGCGATGGCCGGATCGGTCAGGGCCGACCCGCCGATGGCGGTCAGGTCGAGGGCGATGGTCTTGTGCTCGACCGCCCCCAGGGCTGCCGCGACCCGCCGCGCCGCGGCCAGCTCGGCCGCGTGCCGCTGCCCGTAGTCGAGACTCAGGGCATGACAGGCGAAGCCCTGGTCGCGGGCGATGGCGAGCGCGGTCGCGGAATCGAGCCCACCTGAGAGCAGCACAACGGCCTTGGCTTGCATGCGTAGTCCTTCGGGATGTCAGTCTGTTACCGGTAGCAGCGGGACGCGGCCTGATGCCCCCGGTGGTCGATGGGCGAGATCATGCGCCAGCCGCGGGGGCATCAGGCTGCATCGTTACACACCCAGCCGGCATGCTCCGGTGGTCCCGTTCCCCGCTCCGCCTCCGGCTGTCGCAAGTCGACTTCAGGACGTGGTCCGGCCGGCAGCCCTGCACCACGGCCGGCTCCGCTGCCCCGGACACCAGCACGTCCGGCGCAGTACGGAGCCTGACGCGGATAACGGTATCTGCATCGGCTATGTGCCGGGCGTATCGCCCCACAGGTATTTGTGCAGCTGGATCTGGAAGCGCACCGGCAGCCGGTCCGCCACGATCCAGTCCGCCAGCTCGCGCGGCGCGAGCCGCCCCTGCACGGGCGAGAACAGCACCTCGCAGATCTCCGGCAACTCGTATTTGACGAGCTGCTCACGGGCCCATTCGTAGTCGGCGCGGTCGCAGAGCACGAATTTGATCTGGTCGCGGGGATTCAGGTGCTCGAGATTGCACCAGCGGTTGCGCTCGACCTCGCCCGAGCCGGGCGTCTTGAGATCCATGACCTTGACGACGCGCGGGTCGACGCGCGCCACGTCCAGCGCACCGCTGGTCTCCAGCGACACCTCGTAACCCGCATCGCACAGCCGCGTGAGCAGCGGGAGACAGGCCTTCTGCGCCAGCGGCTCCCCCCCGGTGACCGTGACGTGCCGCACGCCGAATGCCGCCGTACGCGCCAGAATGTCGTCCAGCGACAGCCACTCCCCGCCCTGGAACGCATAAGTGGTGTCGCAGTAGCCGCAGCGCAATGGACAGCCGGTCAAGCGGATGAAGACCGTGGGCCAGCCGACACTGCGCGACTCGCCCTGCAGCGACAGGAAGATTTCGGTGATGCGCAGACGCTCCGGCATCGCCGCCGGCGCGTCCGCCACCGCAGAGGCCGTTTCGTTCATGCGCGCAGTTTACTACAACCGTGCCGCGCTCCGGAAAGGTGCTGGAAGGACGATGGCCACGAAACCCACGAAATCCACGAAAGCTGCTAAGAGCGGATGTTAACGTTTGGTTTCTTTCGTGGATTTCGTGGGTTTCGTGGCTATAGGGGTTTCTCCTTCGCGTCCCTCTCAGCAAAAGTCCGGTTTTTGGGGTTCCGCGGGTTTCTTGGCCAATGGCGTCTACCGCCCCTCGCGGGTCATGCGTTGCAGGCGTTCGCCGGCCAGGCGCGCGGCGGTGCTGTCGGGATAGCGCTGCACCAGCGCCTCCAGCTGGGCACGCGCCTCTTTCCAGTTGCCGAGCTCATAGTGGATGTAGCCGATCTTGAGCTGCGCGTCCGGGACCTTCGGACTGTTCGGGAAGGTCGTGACCAGCTTGTTGAATTCGTCCAGACCCTCCTGGAACCGCCGCGTGACGTAGTGGGTCTCGGCCAGCCAGTATTGCGCGTTGTCCGCATAACGGCCGTTCGGATAGGTGGCCAGGAACTGCCGATAGGCCTCCGCCGCCTCCGGATAGCGCCCCTCGCGCAGGATGGTGAGCGCCTCGTCGTAGGCCTTCTCCTCGGCCGCGGGATCATAGGGAGCCCCGGCGGGCACCGGCGGCGTACCCGGGGCCGCGTCGTTCAGGGAAGGTCCCGGGGCGACGGGTGCACCGGGGACGACGGGCGCGGCCTGGTCGGCGGGCAGGCCCGCGCGACCGGCCTCGAGCTGCTGCAGACGCCGGTCGATGTCCACGTACAGGTCACGCTGGCGCTGCTGCAGCTGTTCGAGCTTGTGGCCCTGCACCTCGACGTCGCCACGCAGCTGCTGGAGATCGCGTTGCAGTCGCTGCACCTGCGCGAGCAGGTCCACCAGGCCCTGGCTCTGCAGCATGCCCTCCAATCGTTCGACGCGGCTCTCCAGACTGGGCTCGCGCGCGGCGTGCGCCGCCGCGGCGCCCAGCGCCGCGGCGAGCAACACCATTGTCCGGGCCGTGCGACGGGCCCCCATCTCACTGCCCCTGGTAGATCAGCTCGACGCGGCGGTTCTGGGACCACGCCGACTCATCGTGGCCGTCGACCGCCGGTTTCTCCTCGCCGTAGCTGACGGTGCTGATCTGCTGCGCACCCACGCCCTGGAGTTCCAGCATGCTGCGCACGGCCTGCGCGCGGCGATCACCCAGACCGATATTGTACTCGCGCGAACCACGCTCATCGGCATGCCCCTCGAGCACCACGCGCACGTTGGGGTTCTGGGCCATGTAGGCGGCGTGATTGGTCAGCAGCTCGCGATCGGAGGCGCGCACTTCGCTGCTGTCGAACTCGAAATAGATGACGCGCTGATACAGCGGGCTGGCGGGATCGTCGATGGACATGCCCTGGAACATGCCGCCGGTACCGACGCCTTCGCTCACGGCGCCTTCCTGCGTCGCGCCCATGCCGCGGTCTTCGATCGCCGCGTCGCCGTCGGTCTTCTTGCCCATGCTGGTGCAGCCGCTGGCGAGCGCCACGGCACAGGCCAGCAACACCGGTTTCCACATTGCGTGCATAACTCTCTCCTCAGATCGTTGATTGTCGAAATCCATATTCCAGGTTCTAGGTGCTGGAGCGGGTCGTTGCCGACACCGGCCCGCACGCCCCAGTAGCTAAGACCTGGCGCCTAACGCGACAGGAACGGCGACCAGGCGGGTTCCCGCACGTCGCCTTCCTGGAACCTCAGTCGCTGCCCGAAGCGGCCGTCGACCGAACTGGCCGCCAGCACGCCGCGATTGCCCGATTCGCTCGCGTACAAAACCATGCGGCCGTTGGGCGCGAAGCTCGGTGACTCATCGAGATTGCCCTCGCTGATCACCTGCAGCAGCCGGCGCTCCAGATCCAGCACGGCGACACGGTACTTGCCGCCGGCGTCGCGATGCACGAAGGCCAGACGCCGGCCGTCGGCCGAGACATCCGCGCTGGCATTGTAGTTGCCCTCGAAGGTGAGGCGCTTGGGCGCGCCGCCGCCGACGGGCACCTGATAGAGCTGCGGGCCGCCGCCGCGGTCGGAGGTGAAAACGAGGCTGTTCCCGTCCGGCATCCACACCGGTTCGGTGTCGATGGCCGGCGACTGGGTGATGCGCCGCAGGTTGCCGTCGGCCAGGCGCAGCACGTAGATCTCCGGATTGCCGTCGCGCGACAGCGTCAGCGCCAGCCGCGAGCCGTCCGGCGACCAGGCGGGCGCGCCGTTGATGCCGGCGAAGGCCGCCACCTGTGAACGCGTGCCGGTGCGCATGTCCTGCACGTAGATCTCCGCGCGGCGCTTCTCGAAGGACACGTAGGCGACACGCTGCGCGTCCGGCGACCAGGTCGGCGACATGATCGGCTCCTTGGAACGCACGATGGTCTGCGGCCCGTAGCCGTCGGAATCGGCGACCTGCAGTTCGTACTGCTTGGCGTCGCCGGCGCGCTTGACGGTCACGTAGGCGATGCGCGTGTTGAACGCGCCGCGCTCGCCGGTCAGGGCCTCGTAGATCAGATCGGCGATGTAGTGCGCGGCGCGGCGCAGCTGGGCGCGGCTCGCCGGCACGCTGTAGCCGGTCACCTGCTGGCCGCGCAGGACATCGAGTACCTGGAACTGGATGTTGTACTGATCCGGGCCGGCCGGCTCGATCCGCCCGATAACGAGATTGTCGACACCCAGCAGCCGCCAGTCACGGTAGTTCACCTGGGCGGCCTGGGTCGGACGCGACAGCAGGTCCTCCGGTGCCAGCGGGGCGAAGCGGCCGCTGCGCTGCAGATCCGCGGCGACGATGGCGCCGACGTCTTCCGGCAGGGCCTGCGGGCCGGCCCACCCGAACGGCACCACGGCGATCGGCAGCGCGCCCTCGACGCCCTCGCTGATCTCGATGGTCAGCGCGGCCTGCGCCGCCGTTCCCAGGGTCCACAGGGCCAGCATCACTATCAGTTCGCGTAGAAATCTCGGCATCGTCCTCTATCCTTGCTCTGTCACTTGGGCGCAAACACGAAGCGCAGCGTCCGGAAGCTCTCGAACAGCGCCGGATCGGGCGGCAGCGGCAGCGGCGCCGCGCGGTACACCGCGGCCTCCACCGAACGGTCGAAGGCCGGATCACCGCTGCTCTGCACGATCTGCACGCTGGCCACATCACCGCCGGGGATCAGCTGCACCTGCACGGTGCAGGACCGCCCCTGCCAGTTCGTCGGCTGTATCCAGTTGCGCCTGACCTGCGCCTGGATGGCGCCGACATATTGGTTCACCACGCGCTGGTTGGCCTCGGCCTGCGCCGCCTCCCGCGCTGCGCGCTCCGCCGCCAGCTGTTCCTGCAGGGCCTTCTCCGCGGCCTTGCGCTCCGCCTCGGCCTTGGCCTTGGCCTCCGCTTCCGCCCTGGCCCTGGCTTCGGCCTCGGCCTTGCGTTTGGCCTCTTCCTCCGCCTTGCGCTTCGCCTCGGCCTCCATCTTACGTTTGGCCTCCAGCTCGGCCAAACGCTTCTCTTCGGCCTGCTTCTTGCGCGCCAGCTCTTCCTGCTGACGCTTGGCCTCGGCCGCCTTCTGCTGCTCCAGCTTGCGCTGCGCCTCCTGGTCCCTGAGCCGCTGCGCCTCGGCCTCCTGCTTTTTCTTCAGCTCCTGCAGGCGCTGCTG
>JAJJPM010000182.1:0-8951 GCA_032907525.1 Gammaproteobacteria bacterium | reverse complement strand
TGTTCAACCGCTTTCTCACGGCATTCGTCTGCGAGAAGGACCCCGACAAGAAGGAATACGCCATCGGCATCGTGCCGATGCTCGGCATCGGCTTCCACTCCTTCATCGATGGCTTCATCTACTCCATCGCCTTCACCGTCAGCATCCTCACGGGCTATCTTGCGACCCTGGGCATGGTCCTCCACGAATTCCCGGAGGGCATCATCACCTACCTGCTGCTCGTACGCGGCGGATTCGGCGAGCGCAAGGCGATGTACCTGGCCTTCCTGGCGGTGGCCGTGACCACGCCGCTGGGCATGCTGGTATCCTATCCGCTGATCAGCGCCATAGACCGGACGACGCTCGGCACCCTGCTGTCGCTGTCCGCGGGCGCACTGGTGTACGTCGGCGCCACCCACCTGCTGCCCAGGGCGGAGCAGGAGCACAAGAAGTTCAGCCTGGTGGCGCTGGCCGGCGGCGTGCTCGTCGCCGTGATCATCGTCGTATCGAAGGCGTGACGACGGATATCGGTAGGTTCGCCGATGCGCGCCGGCACGAACGGCGTACCGGACGATTTCCATCCTCATCAACGGAGCAGCCCGAATGACAGATGCAACGCGAAAACCGCCGCCTTGGCTGGACCAGGCCCTCCTCGATGCCGGATCGGTCTTCGCCAGCCCGGAGGATGTCCTGGCTCGCCCGGATCTCACACCGGCGGAGAAGGCAGCGGTATTGCGCTCCTGGGAATACGACGCCGCGGAGATCGCGGTCGCCGAGGAGGAAGGGATGCAGGGACCGGAGAACGACCTGCTGCGGCGCGTCCTGCTGGCTCTCGCCGACCTGACGCACGGTCGCGAGGTCGAGTTCGTGGCCCCCACCAAACAGCACGGTCTGCTTTGAGCATCGCAAACTCCCGGATCCTGGCGCGAGGCTGAAGCCGTGGGCACCACCTATGCGGCGGTCCTGCTGCTATCCCTCACCTCGGTCCTGACCACCTGGATCGGCGTGACGCTGGCGATCCGCCTGCAGGAGAACGCACGCGCCATCGACACCGGCATCGGCTTCTCCGTGGGCATCATGCTGCTGATCTCGCTGCTGGAGCTCGTCCCGGAGGCCCTCGGCATCATGGGCCTCCGCGCGACCCTGGCCAGCTTTGCGCTGGGCGCGGGCCTGGTCTGGGCGGCGCATCTGATCGTACCGCACACCCATCTCGTGGAAGAGCGGGGGATCGCCGATAGAAGATTGATCAAATCGGCATACCTGGTGGTCTTCGGCCTGGTCCTGCACGACGTGCCGGAAGGCTTCGCGATGGCCAATGCCTACATCGCCACGCCCGCCCTCGGCATATTGGTGGCGCTCGCCATCGCCCTGCACAACATACCCGAGGAATTCGCCATGTCGGTGCCGGCGGTGATGCTGCGCAGCAAGCGCTTCCTGTACGGGGCCGCGTTCCTGTCGGCGCTGGCCGAACCCCTCGGTGCGATCATCGGGCTCGTCGCCACCGGGATCGCGCCCGCGCTGAATGCGCACTTCATGGCCTTCGCCGCCGGCGCCATGACCTTCGTCTCCATCCACGAATTGATTCCGATGGCACGACGTTACCGGCACATGGCCCTGCTCTTCTGGGGCATGGTCCTCAGCGGGGTGGTCTACGGCCTGCTGTCCGCGATCACGGCCGCGGCATTCTGAACGTCGAATGGCCGGTCCGGGCGCGCTCCGCCCGGCAACGGAATGGCTGCTTCAGCCCATCCCGACCCCATCGATCGGTGCGCCGCAATCGGGGCAGGCGCCGTTGCGGATACGGTTGACCCGCACGTGGAACCCGTAGCGTTCGATCAACAGGACCCCGCAGCGGTAGCAGTTGGTGTTCTCCCCCTGCTCGCCCGGCACGTTGCCCTCGTAGACGTAGCGCAGTCCCGCCTCCCGCCCGATGGCGGCCGCGCGACGCAGGGTTTCCACCGGCGTGACGGGCACGTCCAGCATCCGCCATGCCGGGTAGAATTTCGACACGTGCCAGGGGACTTCCTCGCCCACGGCGCGGACGAAGCCGGCAATATCCCGCAACTCCTCGTCGGAATCGTTCACCCCCGGAATCACCAGCGTGGTCACCTCCAGCCAGACGCCGAGTTCGTGATAGAGCCGGATGGCCTGCAGGATGGGTTCGAGCCGCGCGCGGCTGATGTGCCGGTAGGTTTCGTCGCGAAACGACTTGAGGTCGATGTTGGCCGCGTCCAGGACCGTGGCCAGTTCCCTGAGCGGCGCCTCGGAGATGAAGCCGTTGGAGACAAAGATATTCTTGAGACCTTTCTCCCGGGCCAGCACGGCGGTGTCATAGGCGAGTTCGTAGAAGATCGTCGGTTCGGTGTAGGTATAGGCGATGGATTTCGCACCCGACGCCACGGCGGCCGCGACGATGCCCTGCGGCGTCACCGGTTCCCCGGGGACGTCGCGCTCGAGGTCTTCCAGCAGCGGGCAGACCGTTTCGCCTTCCACCTTGCAGGTCGTCGTCTTCGGCAGACTTTCCTTGGCCCATTGCGAGATCTGCCAGTTCTGGCAGAACGCGCAACGCATGTTGCAGCCCACGGTGCCGATCGAATAGGCGGTGGAACCCGGGTGGAAATTGAACAGCGGCTTTTTCTCCACCGGATCGAGTTCGCGCGAGACCACCTTGTCGTAGACCAGTGTGTAGAGCCGCCCGCCCCGGTTGTAGCGCACGGCGCAGGCACCGCGCGCGCCGTCGGAGATATGACAATCGTGAGGACAGAGGGTACACAGCACCCTGCCGTCCGCGAGGGGGGTGTAGTAACGGGCCTCGTGCATGGCGTCTCCTCTGTGTCGAATCCGACCTGTCGATTCACAGGTACCGACGTTATAGTTCGAATATGGTCGTCTCGAACCCCCAGAGCCCCTTCAACACCGGAGATGCGATGTCCGCCAACGCCCAATGGCATCTGCTGTCCCCCGAGGAGGCCGTCGGCAGGCTGGACAGCGACGCCGATCGCGGCCTCGGCCAGGCAGACGCCGCATCACGGCTGGCAGGCATCGGCCCCAACACCATCGCAGAAGCCGCACGGCGCACGCCGTTCGGCATTCTGTATCGTCAGTTCACCGACTTCATGATCGTCGTGCTGCTCGCGGCGGCCGTCATCGCCGGCTTCATCGCCGAACTGCAGGACACCATCGCCATTCTTGTCATTGTAGTTCTCAATGCGGTCATCGGCGCCGTGCAGGAGTACCGCGCCGAACGCGCGGTGGCCGCGCTGCGGATGCTGGCGACACCCACGGCGCAGGTGGTCCGCGACGGCACACCCGTCACCTGTCCGGCGACGGAGCTGGTGCCCGGCGATCGCGTGCTGCTGGAGGCCGGCAACGTGGTGCCCGCCGATCTGCGCCTGCTGGAGGCGGTCGAGCTGCAGACGGACGAGTCGGCGCTGACGGGCGAGTCGCAGGCGGTGGAGAAGAGCGTCGCGCCGCTCACGGAACCCGAACTGCCGCTCGGCGACCGCATCAACATGGCCTACAAGGGGACGCAGGTGACCCGCGGCCGGGGCGCCGGCGTGGTCGTGGCCACCGGCATGACCACCGAGCTCGGGCGCATCGCCGCACTGCTGCATGGCGAACGCACGACCCGGACACCCCTGCAGCAGCGCCTGGCCCGCTTCGGACGCCATCTGTCCCTGGCGGTGCTGGCGATCTGCGCGGTCATCTTCGCGGTCGGGCTGCTGCAGGGCCAGCCGGTGCTGCTCATGCTGCTCACCGCCATCAGTCTGGCCGTCGCGGCGATTCCCGAGGCGCTGCCCGCCGTGGTGACGGTCTCGCTGGCGCTGGGCGCGCGCCGCCTGAGCCGCCGCAATGCGCTGGTACGGCGGCTGCCGGCGGTGGAGACCCTGGGATCGGTGACCTGGATCTGCACCGACAAGACCGGCACGCTGACGCAGAACCGCATGACCCTGGAGACGCTGTTCGCGGCGGGCCGGCGCCTGCCCGCGGCCAGCCTGCGCGGACGGGACGATCCGCTCGGCCGGCGGCTCGGCCAGGCGCTGGCGCTGAGCAACGACGTCGGCATCGGCGAGGCATCCGACGAACCGCTGGGCGATCCGACCGAAGTCGCGCTGTATGCGGCGGCACGCGCTGCCGGTTTCGACAAGACATCGCTGGCGCGCGACATGCCGCGCGAGGCCGAGCTGCCGTTCGATGCCGTGCGCAAGCGCATGACCACCGTCCACCGCGAGGGCGATCACTACGTCGCGTTCGTCAAGGGCGCGCCCGAGTCCGTGCTGCCGCTGTGCAACCATGTCCTCGACGACTCGGGGCCGCAGACGCTGACGGAGCCGCAGACACTGGCGGACGAAGCGCAGGCCCTGGCGGACGAGGGCTATCGGGTCCTGGCCGTGGCCTGCCGCGAGCTGCCGGCGCTGCCCGCCGCACCCGATGCGGCGACGCTGGAAGCGGAGCTGACGCTGCTGGGCCTGGTGGCGCTGATCGACCCGCCGCGCGAAGAGGCGCCCGCGGCGGTGTCCGATTGCCGGTCGGCCGGCATCACGCCGGTGATGATCACCGGCGATCACCCGGGCACGGCGCGCGCGATCGCGGTGCGGCTCGGCATTGCCGCGGCCGACGATCAGGTGCTGACCGGCCAGGAGCTGCGTCAGCTGTCGGACAAGGCCTTCGCCGCACAGGTGCGCGACGTCCGCGTCTACGCGCGGGTCACGCCGGAACAGAAGATCCGCATCGTCTCCGCCCTGCAGGCACAGGGCGAGTTCGTCGCCATGACCGGCGACGGCGTCAACGACGCGCCCGCGCTGAAACGTGCCGGCATCGGTATCGCCATGGGCCGCGCGGGCACCGACGTGGCGCGCGAGGCGGCCGACATGGTGCTGCTCGACGACAACTTCGCCACCATCGTCGCGGCGGTGCGCGAGGGGCGGCGCATCTTCGACAACATCCGCAAGTTCATCAAGTACACCATGACCAGCAACTCGGGCGAGATCTGGACGCTGCTGCTCGCCCCCTTCCTCGGCCTGCCCGTGCCGCTGCTGCCCATCCATATCCTGTGGATCAACCTGGTGACCGACGGCCTGCCGGGTCTCGCGTTGTCGGTGGAACCCGCCGAGCGGAAGCTGATGCGCCGTCCGCCGCGCCCGCCGGAGGAAAGCATCTTCGCCCACGGCATGTGGCAGCACATGGTCTGGGTGGGCCTGCTCATCGGCGCGCTGTCGCTGATCGGGCAGAGCTGGGCCTACCGCAGCGGCTCCGGGAACTGGCAGACGGTGGTGTTCACGGTGCTCACCTTCGCCCAGCTCGTGCACGTGCTCGTCATCCGCTCCGAACGCGATTCGCTGTTCAGCATCGGACTGTTCAGCAACCCGCCGCTGCTGCTGGCGGTCGCCGCCACGGTGGCCCTGCAGCTGGCGGTGATCTATGTCCCAGCGCTGAACACCGTCTTCAAGACCCAGCCGCTCTCCCCCGTCGAACTGGGCGTCTGCGTCGGGCTGGCGGCCCTGGTGTTCGTAGCCGTGGAGTTCGAGAAATGGCTGCACCGCCGGGGCTGGCTGTATGCCGGATGAGCGGCGTGCTAACGCGCCGGTGCCTCCAGCCGCCACAGCCGCACGCTGGCGTCGTCGCTGGTGGTGGCGAGCCAGCGCCGGTCGGGCGACACGGCCACCGCGGCACCGCACAGATCGTGGCGCCGGAAACGCCGCAGCACCGCGCCGTCGGCGGGATCGAGAAAATACACGGAACTGTCCGTCTTGCGGCTGATGCTGGCGACATAGCGCCCGTCGGGGCTGTAGTGGATGGACGCGATGAGGCCGTGATGCTCCGTCGGCAGGGTGGCCAGCGAGGCATCGGCGAGATCCCAGCGGAACAGCCGGAACCAGCCGCTGCCGATCAGCCAGCGGCCGTCGGGCGAGAACTGCAGCGCGCGGCTGGCGGTGGGCGGATCTCGCAGAAGCGCGGGCGGCGCGTCGGGACCGCGCCACAGGAACACGCGTGCGTCGCTGCCGCTGGAGGCGATGTATCGCCGGCCCGGCAGATAGGCGACGGCGTGCACGGCGCCCCCGTGGACCGCCTCGCGGCGGCGCGGCCGCAGGCCGTCGAGATCCCACACCCCCACGCTGCCGTCGGCGTGGCCGGTGACGGCGATGCCGTCCGCCTCGCCCACCGCCAGCGCCATCACCGGGCTGCCCGTCCGCACATGGCGCAACCGCCGGCCCTGCGCGTCCCATTCGGCGAGCTCGCCGTCGTAGCCGGCGCTGAGGATGCGCCGGCCGCCGTCGAGGAAGACGAGGCCGTTCACCGTGCCGGCGTGCGCGCGCCAGCGGTAAACGGCATCACCGCCGGCCAGGCCGCGCACGCCGATGCTGCCGCGCCAGTCGCCGAAGGCGAGCCGTGTCGAGTCCCGGTCGAACGCGACGATGCTGCCGCCCACCTGCGCGTTGTCGATCACGATGTCGGGCGGCGGCGCCGGCGCGCGGACCGCGCAGGCGGTGAGCGACAGCAGCAGCCATGCGGTGATCCATCGGGGATGCGGAAATCGGCGCATGCAGCGTTCCATGAAGCGTCCGGAATGCGGATGACCCTCATGATACGCAAGCCGAATGGTTCCTGCTTAAACCCTTCTTGGCCACGGAATCCACGGAACAACGCGGAAAAAGCTTATTGTCAAAATCCGAAGACCCGACTGCGGAGGGATGATTCTGGGTTTACGCAATGAATTCTTTCCGTGTTGTTCCGTGGATTCCGTGGCCATTTTTTTCAAGACATCGGCTTAAGTAAGTGCCACTGGTTCTAGGCCGCTTCGACGATGTCCGCCTTCGTGCTCTCGATGAAGGCGAGCACTTCGTCGCGCAGATCGGCCGCGACGCCGAAACCTTCCAGCGTCTCCCGCAGATGACCGATCACCGCGGCCCAGTCGTCCTCATCGATGCGCATGCCCTGGTGGGTCAGCAGCATGTCGCGGCCGGTGTAGTACATCGGCCCGCCGGCTGACGCGCACAGAAAATCGATCAGCAGCTGCCGCTCGCGCGCGATCCCGTCGTGGCCGCGGTGTTCCCAGAAGCGTCCGAGCCGCGGGTCATCCATGAGGCGCGGCAGAAAGTTGTCCACGACGGCCACCACGGCGTCGTAGCCTCCGAGACGTTCATAAAGCGTGTGCGTGGAATTCACCGACATCAGTCCTCTCCAAGTGTTTGCGGTTCGTGCGGGACGCCCGCCGTATCCGGACGATCTTCCGGTGCGAAGGGTGTTCACCGCGCTCCGCGCCCCGATCGATGGGCGCGCGCCGGCCACGGAGCAAATGCCGTGCCATGAAGTCATTTCGTTGTTTTTCATCGAGAAGAAGATGTCTTCGGCGGGACGGGCGCGTTGCCCGCGTTCACAGTGGACGTCCAGGCGGACGTCAAGACCGGACGTGAGCGGGCGGCGACGCCGCGCCGCGGCCGTCACGTCGGCGGCGCGCCGACGCCCGGCATCCAGATCATGTCCGTCTCGCCGAAGTCACGGCCCAGCTGGCTGATCAGGGTGGTGATCTGGCCGCGGTGATGGGTCTGGTGATGGAACAGGTGGGTGAGCACCACGCCGAGCGGCAGCGCGTTGGGCCTGCCGGTCATCACGCTGGTGTAGGCGACGGTGTCCGCCAGGCGCTCCGGCGCCAGGTCCTGCACGCAGGCGACGACCTCGGCATCGGTGCGCACCTGCTCCGCATGCAGCGTGTCGAAATCCGCGTACAGTTCCTGATCCAGCGAGGCGACATGGAACGGCTGTCCGCCCAGCCGCGCCAGCCACAGCCGGTCGGCCAGCAGGATGTGATTGAAGGTGCCGTGGATGGAGCGGAAGAACGCGCCCAGATCGCGCTTGCGCTCCGCGTCGCTCAGCGCGGCGCACACGGCGTACAGTCGTTCGTTCATCCAGTGGTTGTAGGATGCCTGCAGGCGCAGCGTGTCGATGATGTTCATGCACGTTCTCCCTCGTGTCGCACCAGGTCGCGGAAGCGCCGCGACAGCTCGAGATACACCGGCCCCGGACAGGCGCGCAGGGGACGGCCGTCCACGGAGGCCACCGGTATGAGTTCCGCGCCGGTGCCGGTGAGAAAGCATTCGTCGGCGGTGTAGAGGTCGTAGGGCGCGAGCGGCGTCTCGGCGACCGGCATGCCCGCCTCGCCCGCCAGTTCCATGACCGCCGCCCGGGTGATGCCGGCCAGCGCGCCCTCCACCGGCGGCGGCGTGAGCAGCCTGCCCGCGCGCAGCACGAAGACGTTGTCGGCGGTGCCCTCGGCGACGCGCCCGGCGGCGTTGAGCAGGATCGCCTCGTCGGCGCCGGCCTGGCTGGCCTCGATGCGGGCGAGAATGTGGTTCAGATAGTTGAGGCTCTTGATGCGCGGATCGAGGCCGTCCGGACCCAGCCGCCGGGTGGCGGCGATGATGACCCGCGCGCCCGTCCGCCTGACGGCGTCGCCGACCAGACTCAGCCGGTCGGCGACGATGAACACGGCGGGCGCCGCGCAGCCGCGCGGATCCAGACCCAGCGGGCCCGCGCCGCGCGTGACCACCAGGCGCAGATAACCGTCGTCGAAATACGCCGCGGCGATGAGCGCCTCGACGGCCGCGGCGAGATCGTCCGGCGCATACGGCAGTGCGAGCGCGATGGCGCGCGCCGAGGCATCCAGACGTTCGAGATGGGCGCGCAGCCGGAAGGCGCGCCGGCCGTAGTAGCGTATGCCCTCGAACACGCCGTCGCCGTACAGCAGGCCGTGATCGAGCACGGACACCCGCGCCTCGGCGGCGGGCACGATGCGGCCGTCGATCCAGCACAAAGCATGCTCAGACATCGAGGCTCCCCTTCAACACGGTCACGGCCCGGCCGCGCAGCCGGACGCGGTCGTCATGCATCTCGACATCGACGCACCCGCCGCGGGCGGAGGCCTGACGGCCGCGCAGCCGCGTCCGGCCGAGCCGCGCGCCCCAGAACGGACC